>PXDR01000632.1 GCA_003566335.1 Cyanobacteria bacterium T3Sed10_344R1 | reverse complement strand
CTGGTCGCCAGCAAGAGCATTGCCACGAGCTACGTAGCCGCCGCTGCCTACCGGGTTCACTCTTTTGAATGGTCAGTGGGCGTCGCCGCCGGGGCCACCATTGACTACGCCCTGGAACGGGGGATCATGCCCTATCAACTGGTCGAAGACCTGCCCAGTCAGGCCCCTCGCCTAGACGAACTGCAGCGGCGGATCCAGGCCCGGGGCAACCCCACCGCCTTCCCCAATACCTCAATCTTTAACCTTGACTGGCAAGACTGGCGGGTTTGGTAGGCCACAGCTAGTTCCCGGAATCAGTCTGGGACAGCGCAGTTGGCGCAGATCGCCACATTTGGGGCTGGCGAAATTGGTGAATATCTTGGATCAACTGCACCCAGCCTGCCGCCACCGAAGCCAGCATTTTCTCTCCCTTTTCGGCGGTGGCCACCGTGGCATCCCCCAACACCCCGCTGTGGGTCAGATCTCGGGTGGCCCAGGCAAAAGGCAACGCCCCTTCCATACTCAGCAAACTGTTCGTCGGCAGTTGTCCTGGATATTCTTTCACCGCTCGATCCATCCGCACCTGATCGGGCAGAATTGACAGCATCAGGCTCGTTTCGGCATCCCCCCCATGAATGCCCAGCTCTTGCTCTAGGTCGCTCAGCAATTCCCCAGCACAGTTAGGCACCCGCCAGGCGAACAGCGGAAACACGCAGAAGTCTTCGTATTTCTGGTGCAGATCTCGGGCCGCAATTTCTAGCACCTGGGGTTGTCCCCCGTGGGAATTCATCAGCACCAGCTTGCGAAATCCGGCTCGATAGATACTTTCCGCCACGTCCATCAACACGGCTAACAGGGTGGTTGCTGACAGGGTGATGGTGCCCGGAAAGTGCCAGTGCTCGTTGGACTTGCCGTAGCACAGGGGCGGCAGGGCATAGGCGGGCACGGTGGGGTCAAGTTGACTCAGGGCTCTACCCAAGACGGCTTCGCCCAGGGCAGCATCCACGGCTAGGGGAAGATGGGGGCCATGCTGCTCGATCGCTCCAACGGGCTGAATGATCACGGTATTGGCTTTGTCGGGCATGGCGGCCACCTCTTGCCAGGTGAGGTAAGCAAAGAACCGCTCGGGGGGAATGGACTGGTGCATACTAATGTGCTTATAAATCAGGTTGTGGAAGCTTCAGTGGGGCGGACAGTTAGGTTCAGGCTAACGGATCTTTTAACACTTCTTTATGGAAGAATCGGCCCAACACCTTGACTTTTTCTCGGAAAAAAGTAACTATAGATACAGAAACAAATTCGTTCATCTCCAGGAAGGCTCCTGAGAGACGGAAGTAAGGGGTTAAGTCCCTGAAGGAACGCGCCTCCTTTCACCTCACCAATTCTTACAAGGAGAGCGAACATGAGCCTTTTTTATCGCGGCGTTAAGTACGAAGCCACTTCGACCAGCGTGGAAGTCGTGGAAAGCGAATCCGGTCAGTACCGGGGTGCGACTTTTCACTTTCATAAAGCGAAGTCTGTCCCAACTCAGAACCGGGTGTCTGGTCTGAAGTATCGCGGCGCAGTCGTCCGCTAGAGTTTTCTCTAGAGCACGCTGCTTTCATCCAGTTCACTGAATTCTCGGTCTCGTTCATCTCCAGGAAGGCTCCTGAGAGACGGAAGTAAGGGGAAAGCCCCCCGAAGGAACGCGCCTCCTGTCACTTCATCAATTCTTACAAGGAGAGCGAACATGAGCCTTTTTTATCGTGGTGCTAAGTACGAAGCCACTTCTACCCCTGTAGAGGTTGTAGAAAGCGAATCCGGTCAGTACCGGGGTGCGACTTTTCACTTCCACAAAGCTAAGTCTGTCCCGGCCCAAAATCGGGTCTCTGGCCTGAAGTATCGTGGCGCAACTGTGCGCTAGAGCCGCTAGCTACTTGGCTTAGCCTCAGGACATTAACCAGAAAGGGCGCTTCTTAATCAGGAGCGCCTTTTTTGATCTAGCCCAATTGAGTCAGCGCAATCAGTTATTCTGCTGACAGGCTGCTCGGGCTGGGCGACTTTGCCCCAGATGCTGGTACAGACTCGGGAGATGCGGTGGTACTGCTGGCTTTTTTGGTGGGGTTAGCCATTGGCCTAGGGGGGCTAATTTGGCAAAGAATGCGGTTTCAGGCGCGGCTACGTCCCCTGCTAGAGCGCTTGCGGGCCGATAACTGGACATCGGATCTATCGTCAACCTCTCAGCTTGCGATCGCAATTCAAGAGCGAGAAACCCAGCTCATCACCCAGCAGAAAGTGATGCGGGCCTATCGCCAAGTGCTCGAAGCTGCGCCCGTCGGCTATCTCCAGGTGGATGAAGAAAATCAGCTGATGTGGTGCAACGCCGTGGCCCGGCAGCTACTGCATATCAACCTGACTAGCCTGCAGCGCCAGCGACTGTTGCTGGAGGTGGCTCGTTCCTATGAGCTAGATCAGCTAATCGAGCAGACCCGTCACTGCCAAACCCTCTGTCAGCAAGATTGGGTGTTTAATCCAGTCAGCCCTGACCCGATGAACCTAGCAGAACTGCCGGTACATCCACTGCGGGGCTATGGATTACCCCTGCCCGAGGGGCAGGTAGGGGTATTTTTAGAAAGTCGGCAAGAGGCGGTCACCCTCACCCTGCAACGCAACCGCTGGACGTCTGACGTGGCCCATGAACTGAAAACTCCCCTAACCTCTATTCGACTGGTGGCCGAAACTTTGCGATCGCGAGTGGATCCCGGCCTGCAAAACTGGCTTGATCGGCTGCTGAATGAATCCATCCGCCTCAGCAACCTGGTCGAAGACTTGCTCAATCTCAGCCACCTAGAAGGCAGCAATTTTCAGGGTTTGACGCCGCGCCTAGTGGATATGCCCGCTTTAGTTGATGCGGTTTGGGAGAGCCTAGAGCCTTTGGCGAGTGCCAAGCACTTAGCCCTCGCCTACGAAGGGCCGCCCCAACTGCGGCTGTGGGTGGATGAGTCGCTGATGCACCGGATGATGGTGAACTTATTAGACAACGCGATTAAATACAGCCCGCCCCGAGCCGTGATTCAGGTTGAAGTGACGGTGGTGACTCAAACCGCTAGCAGCCATGCCCTTGACTTAGACCCCAGCCAGCCCCCAGCGTTCAAGGGTCTAGAGGATGGCCAGGAAGCCCGACCCCAAGCTGAACCCCCGATTCCAGAGTCCGTGGAAATTGGGGTGATTGACATGGGAACCGGGTTCGTCGAGCAAGACCTGCCTCATATTTTTGAACGGTTTTACCGGGCAGACTTCTCCCGCAGTCGGCGCAATGTGGGCGGAGCTGGGGCTGGCGGCACCGGGCTGGGGCTGGCGATCGTGCGGCAAATTGTCGAAGCCCACCAAGGGCAGGTTTCTGCTCAAAACCATCCGGAGACTGGGGGCGGCTGGCTGAAAGTCAAGCTACCTGGGAACTTAGTGCGTCCTAGCCCGCCGATCTCTACCCCGTGATCAGCCAGGGCTGGCTGGCTTAATTTCTGGAGCGGCCCTAGCTAGAAAGATCTCAATCTAGAGCTAAAACAGCATAGGGGGCTGACCCCACTTGTCTCAACTAGGGGAAACCTGCTTCAATAATCGCGTATCAAAAATTAACGGAGGCAAATCCATCAACGAGGCTGATTATGGCTGAACGGCTGCAAAAGATTTTGTCCCAGTGGGGTATCGCCTCTCGGCGAGAGGCTGAGGTCATGATTCAAGCCGGTCAAGTGCAAATTAATGGTGCGATCGCACAGCTTGGCGACAAAGCCGACCCCCACGCCGACACCATTTGGGTTAACGGCCAGCCCTTAAGCCCCAGTCAGCGCCCTCAGACCCACTACTTACTACTCCACAAACCCCTTAACGTGCTGTCCACCTGCAAAGATCCTCGAAATCGACCGACGGTGATTGATCTACTGCCCCGTGCTCTGCAACAGGGCCAAGGGCTCCATCCGGTCGGTCGCCTCGATGCAGAATCCACTGGGGCACTGCTGATTACCAATGATGGTCAGTTGACCTGTGCCCTCACCCATCCCCGTTATCACGTACCCAAGACGTATCAAGTTGTGGTCAAAGGGCAACCTAGCCACGCTAGCTTACGTCAATGGCGTCAAGGTATAGTCCTATCAGGTCGAAAAACTCTGCCCTGTCAAGTCACGGTTCAAGCCAATAGCTCCCCGAGATCAACCCAGCTTCAGATTGTGTTAGAAGAAGGCCGAAATCGCCAAATTCGCCGGGTTGCAGAACAGTTAGGGCACCCAGTTCAATCGCTTCACCGCACCGCCATTGGCCCAATCACCCTCGGCAGTTTGTCCCCAGGGCAACACCGTGCCCTCACCTCAGCTGAAGTCAATCAACTGAAGCAGTTCACCGCAATTGCCCAGGTTGCGCCGCCCTGACTAATGAATGATTAAGTCTGGCCTAAGGGTCTAAGCCTGCCCTGGCTTACCGCAAGTTGTCCGCCGCCAGGCTATCCGTTTTACGCTTTCCTGTCTAAATTGTGTGGTGTGGTTCCGGTTTATATGAAAAAGTTCTCTATTCGATTGAGCAACAAAAAAAAGCGGGGCGCTCGCGATTTAGTCCAACTTCAGCGAGAACAGTTGGCGGCTATTGGCGCAACCTTACAACAGACCCGCCAAGCCAGCGGCGTTCTGTTAGAAGACGTAGCCAATAAAACCATGATTCGGGCTAGCTTGCTGGCCTCGATTGAGAGTGCAGATTTAGAGAACCTGCCAGAACCGATCTATGTGCGGGGCATCATCAAACGCTACGGCGATGCCTTGGATATTGATGGGGAAGCCCTGGCTATTCAATTTTTCACCCACCGCAGTGTCGAAGACAAATCCCAGTCTTGGCGCGATAACCCAGCCGCCCAACTGCGGCCCCTGCATCTCTATGCCCTGTATCTGCTGGTGATGGTGGCAGCAGTCAGCGGTCTATCCCACGTGTTGCGGCAGACGGCCCCAGATGCGGCGACTCTACCGCCCCTCAACCCCCTAGAGCAGTCTGGTGGTGAGGAAGAGACCACCGGATCGCCGCCCACCCAGGGGGATGTGATCACCTCGTTGGAACAAGACAGCACGGGTCAAGAGCGACCGATTGAAGTAGAGATCCTACTGACATCCCAATCCTGGATGCGGGTGATGGTGGATGGTCAGATGGAGTTTGAAGGCATGTTGCAGCAGGGCGACGCTCGCACCTGGGCAGCTGATGAGAGCGTAGTGCTGCGCGCCGGGAACGCCGGGGGCGTCGTGGTCACCTATAACGGCGAACAGGCAACCCCTTTGGGAGATCCTGGAACCGTGGCAGAGGTGACCTTTCCCCCCGAACAAGCTAACCAAGCTTTTCTGGCCCCTGGAACTCGCCTAACTCAAATTCCCTAGGCCAAAGTTCATCACGATCTGCGCCATTTTAGGGATTCCGTCAGAATAGACAGGAGCGGGGCAGCACTTTTCGCTTGATCCCGTTCTTTTGTCCTAGCCCTACTGCGCCTCTATTCACAACATTATGGGAACTCTCCCGGACGGCAGATCCACTTGGCCCACTGCTCAGGCTGATGCGGCATCAACTGCGATCGCACCTTCTTCTTCTACAGCAGCAGCCTGGATGCCCCCCCCTTCAAGCGCTCCAGCGCCCCAGCCTGCTGCGACCAGTGCCTTTGTCCAGCGCCACATTGGCCCCACGCTCCAGGCGTGCCAGTCCATGCTGTCAACCCTAGGCTATGAGAGCCTAGCTGACCTGATGGCCGCTGCTGTGCCCCAGCCTATTCGGCTGGGGCAACCCCTCAAGCTGCCTGCCGGTCAGGATGAGCTAGCCGCCCTAGCCAGTCTTCGGCAAATTGCCCAGCAAAACCAGGTTTACCGCTCCTACCTGGGGCTGGGATACGCCAACTGCATCACCCCCCCGGTGATTCAGCGCAACATCTTAGAGAATCCAGGTTGGTATACCCAGTACACCCCCTATCAACCCGAGATCGCCCAAGGCCGCCTAGAAGCGCTGCTAAACTTTCAAACCCTGGTGTCTGACCTTACCGGTCTTGACATCGCCAATGCCTCTCTGCTGGATGAAGCCACCGCTGCTGCTGAAGCTATGACCCTGAGCTTGGGCCAGGCCAAAAAACGGCGGCGGTTCTGGGTGTCTCAAGACTGCCACCCCCAGACCCTAGCTGTACTGCAAACCCGCGCCGAGCCCTTGGGCATCGAGATCGTCATGGGCGATCACCGCCAAGCCCAGCTTGATGACTCAATCTTCGGCCTGCTGCTGCAATATCCAGCCAGCGACGGCGCAGTGTACGACTACCGGCCCATCATCGACCAAGCCCATCAGGTGGGAGCCTTGGTCACCATGGCGGCAGATTTACTCAGCCTCCCCCTGCTAACTCCGCCTGGCGAACTGGGGGCCGATATTGCCGTGGGCAACACCCAGCGGTTTGGCGTGCCCCTGGGGTATGGTGGCCCCCATGCCGCCTATTTCGCCACCCGCAGCGCCTATACCCGAAAGCTGCCGGGGCGACTGGTGGGCCTGTCCCAAGACAGCCATGGTCAACCAGCCCTCAGACTGGCCCTACAAACCCGAGAGCAACACATCCGCCGGGATGCGGCCACCAGCAACATCTGCACCGCCCAAGTGCTGCTAGCCGTGATGGCTAGCACCTATGCGGTTTATCACGGCCCCCAGGGGTTGCGGCAGATTGCCAGCCGGATTCATCGGTTGACCTCAGCCCTGGCCCACGGCTTAAGGAAACTCGGCTACCCACCGAGTCACCCCCACTATTTCGACACCCTGCGCATTCCGGTGAGCGATGCAGCAGACAGCATTCAGCAGCGGGGGCTGCGGCGACAGATCAACCTGCGGCGAATTGACGCCCAGACCCTAGGCATCAGCCTGGATGAGACCACGACGATGGCCGATGTAGCGGAACTGCTGACTCTTTTTGCGGCAGACCCTGACTTTGATCCCCAGGCTTGTTTGGGCGACGGGGAGCAGGTTCAGTCCCAGTCCCCTAACGCCAGTCTGGAGACGTTAGGGAACCTCCAGCGCACCTCCCCTTACCTCACGCACCCGGTCTTTAACAGCCATCACTCCGAGACCTCGCTGCTGCGCTACCTGCACCATCTCCAGGGCAAGGATCTCTCGTTGACCACGGCCATGATTCCCCTGGGATCTTGCACGATGAAGCTGAATGCAACGGCAGAGATGCTGCCCGTCAGCTGGCCAGAATTCAGCCAAATTCACCCCTTTGCCCCGGTTGACCAAGCCCAGGGCTACCAGGTGCTATTCCAGCAGTTAGCAGATTGGTTGGGGGAGATCACTGGATTTGACGGCATTTCCCTCCAGCCCAATGCCGGATCTCAAGGGGAATACACAGGACTGCTGGTAATTCGGCAGTATCACCAGGCTCAGGGGGAAAGCCACCGACGGGTCTGCCTGATCCCTGAGTCGGCCCATGGCACTAACCCAGCCAGTGCCGTGATGGCCGGGATGAAGGTGGTGGCGGTCGCCTGCGATCGCGAGGGCAATATTGACCTGGATGACCTCACTGCCAAGGCTGAAAAACATCGGGATCAGCTGGCGGCACTGATGGTCACTTACCCTTCGACCCACGGGGTGTTCGAGGTGGGGATTAAACAAGTCTGCGACATCATCCATCGCCACGGCGGCCAGGTGTATATGGATGGGGCCAACATGAATGCCCAGGTGGGGCTCTGTCGTCCAGCGGAGTTTGGGGCCGATGTCTGCCACCTCAACCTGCACAAGACTTTCTGTATTCCCCACGGTGGCGGTGGCCCTGGGGTTGGCCCCATCGGCGTCAAGGCCCATCTTGTCCCTTTTTTGCCGGGACATCCCCTGGCCGATAACGGTAGCGGAGTTCAAGGAATTGGCCCGGTAACTGCGGCTCCTTGGGGCAGTGCCAGCATTTTGCCGATTTCCTGGATGTATATTGCCTTGATGGGGCCGACGGGGCTACAGCGGGCCACGGAAGTAGCGATTTTGAACGCCAACTACATTGCCCATCGGCTGCGCCAGGACTACGACATTCTCTATACCGGGCAGCAGGGGCTGGTGGCCCATGAGTGCATCATTGACCTGCGCAACTTCCGCAAAACCGCTGGGATCACGGTAGAGGATGTGGCGAAGCGGTTGATTGACTATGGCTTCCACCCGCCGACCATGTCTTGGCCGGTGGCGGGCACGCTGATGGTGGAACCGACTGAAAGTGAGTCCCTGGCGGAGTTGGATCGGTTCTGTGAAGCGATGATTGCGATTCGTCAGGAAATTCGGGAGATCGAGTCTGGGGCGGTTGACCAGGAAAATAATGTGCTGAAGCACGCCCCACACACGGCAGCAGATTTGGTAAGTGAAACGTGGGATCGACCCTATTCTCGACAGCAGGCAGTGTTTCCGACAGACTGGTGCCGAACTCACAAGTTCTGGCCTGCGGTCAATCGGGTGGATCAAGCCTATGGCGATCGCAACTTGGTCTGCGCCTGTCCGCCGATGGAAGCGTATATCGAACAATAAGTTTCAGTGAAACCACTGGCTTTTCTGCCGGATTTGGGGCAAAACTTGACGAGGAAAGATCGGTTAACGCTCTAGAATCCTGGTCTTGGGCTCCAGGGGAGGCGCTGATAAATGGCTAAATATCCCGAAACGGCAGGTCGCGCGAGCTTGGCTGCGATCGCAGCCCTGGCAATTCCCCTGAGCTTATTGAGGCTCCAACCAGCCTCAGCTCAATCCATCACCCCCAGCGGCAGCGGTACCCAAGTCACCCCCTCGGGAGCGGGCTACCAGATCACTGGCGGCAGCACCTCTGCGGATGGCGGCAACCTGTTCCACAGCTTTGAGCAGTTTGGCCTCAGTGCTGGAGAGTGGGCCAACTTCATCGCCGACCCAGCTGTACAGAACATCCTGGGCCGAATTACCGGAGGTGATGCCTCGTTGATTGATGGCACCCTCCAGGTGACGGGGGCCAACGCCAACCTGTATCTAATCAACCCCGCCGGGATTCTGTTTGGCCCCAATGCTCGACTTGACCTGCCCGCAGCCTTTACTGCAACCACGGCTGACAGCGTAGGCTTTGGCTCAGATTGGTTCAGCACTACCGGCCCTAACAATTTGCTTATTTCCGGCCTGACGTAAATACCTTGTGCCACCCGAATGATAACCTGTTTGTCCACCAAACGCCCCAGGGCTTGCCGTACGGCTTCTGATGAGCCATAACCTGAAAAATCTTCAGGTAGCAGCAATGAGCCCCTTGGCTTTTTTTTAATTGATTTTTCTATTTGTTTTTCAACACTTGGCATGGGATCATATTAGTTGATTTGTCACAAATATAGTAATAATTTGTGACAAATATTATAATGTCTGGGGTGGATTAGACGGGTTTGGCCTCTATCCACAACTGGTTCGACTACATGCCGGATTAATTTGGTTGCTCTTGGCTTTTTTCCAGCCCGGCATTTTGCTCAGGGTGACGGAGTAGGTCGAAGCTCAAGCATAAAAAAACAATTGCTTAGAAGTATAGTCATCCTGAGCGGAGCTGCGGCTTATGCTGTTCTTTAAGTATAGATGCTAACCCGCAGCGTCCCTTCGTCTACGCTGCGCTCCGCTCAGGACAAGCTCGAATCCCCTGTCCGAACAACCCGAAACCAACAAATAGCCCAAAATCCCCATCCCCATTAGCATCAATCCCATTACTTCATTAAATTCCATGAACAACCAACATACAAATGATTGTTCTTATGCGATACACCTTATTATTGCTCATAAGTTTGCTTTTAAGCACGAACGCATTGGCCCAGGAATCGGTAACTGTAACCCTGACCGTTACCAGCAGTTACGACCAAACCCCCGTTGCCGATGCCACCGCGCGGCTTTTGCTCGATGGCCAAATCAAGGCCGAAGCCCAGACCGGCGCCGATGGAACCGCCGTCTTGAACTGGTCATCCGTAAATATCCCAAATGGACACGAAATCCCTTCCGATTTTGCCATTACGGCGCTGTACCCGAACCCGGTTTCCTCACAGGCAACCGTGGAAGTAGCCAGCCGGCACGAGCGCGCGGTCACCGTGGGCATTTACGATGTGCTCGGGCGGCAGGTGGCCTCGCGGAGCATAAACCTGACCGAAGGCATTTCCCGTGTGCCTTTACAGGCGGGCCTGGCGTATGGGGTATATTTTGTGCGGTTCAGCGGGCCGGGCATTGACCACACCCGCTCGTTCCTGAGCACAGGCCGGCAGGGCGCGGTGATGGTCGGCGCGCCGCAGTGGATCGGCAGCCTTGAACAGCGTGATGCCACTGCACAAACGCCCGCACCGTTTGGCTCAGGCCAGTGGGAAGTGACCGTGGAGAAAAACGGCTTTGAACCCTATGCCGCCCTCATAGACCCTGACAACGGTACCGAGTTGGAAATTGAGCTGCAGGCCATCCTCGCCACGGTCTTTGTGCAGAACAATGATTCTCGCGATGTTCCTGCTGGTAATATTGCTTATCTTGTTGTGGGTGCTGATAGTTTGTTTAGTAGTTCTGGTGTTTTTGAAGGTATTCCTGTTGGTTCTGCTATTAAGGCGGGTTTT
>PXDR01000278.1 GCA_003566335.1 Cyanobacteria bacterium T3Sed10_344R1 | reverse complement strand
TTTTCCCAGGAGTTTGAAAGCTGGGTGGCGGCGCTGGAGGTAGCCAATGGCCTGAAGCCCAAGCTCAAGAGCTGGTTCAAGGAAATTCGGATTCTAGAAGATGGGGAAGTGGTCTGGATCTACGGTAAAACCCACGCCCATCCCCAGTACATTGGCCCTGGTACCTATAATCGTCTAGCTCGCCGGTTTATGGCAGAAACCCTGGCCCTAGAAGCTGAGGCTGCCGGGGTTGATCCAGCTGAGTTTGAAGAGGCGGAGAATGAGGAGGACGCCTCAACCCGTGACTGACTCAACATTCTGCATTGGGCGCGAGAACCGCTCCCCTACCGTAATCTCGCCAACAGCCAACAGCCAACAGCTAACAGCTAACAGCTAACAGCCAACAACCCCTATGCCCCCCGACCTCAACCCCGTCCCTGCTTGGGAACTCCGCGATCGCACCTTTACCTGGGGCGCACGCACCTACCTGATGGGCGTGCTGAATGTGACCCCCGACAGCTTTAGTGATGGGGGGCAGTTCAACTCGGTGGCGGCGGCGGTGGCCCAGGCCCGAGAGTTGACCGCAGCGGGGATGGATATTCTCGACATTGGCGGTCAGTCTACTCGACCCGGCGCGGAAACGGTGCCCCTGGAGGCCGAACTGGCGCGGGTGCTGCCGGTGGTTGAGGCGATTCGGCGCGATGATGATCCGGTCTTGGCGAATCAGGTGATCTCTGTGGATACGACCCGCTCTGCGGTGGCCCGGGCGGCGGTGCGGGCGGGGGCGGATCTGATTAACGATATTTCCGGGGCGACCTACGACGATGCGATGCTGGCGACGGCGGCAGATCTGGGGGTGCCGATTATTTTGATGCATATTCGCGGCACCCCAGCCTCGATGCAGCAGCAAACGGACTATGGGGATTTGGTCGGCGAGATTTGCGACTTTCTTAACCGTCAGCGGAAAAGTGCGATCGCAGCTGGCGTCCCCGTTCACCACATTGCCCTTGATCCCGGTATTGGTTTCGCCAAAACGGCGGCGCAAAATCTAGATTTACTGCGGCAGATTCGGGCGTTCAAGGACTTGCACTGTCCGGTGCTGATTGGCCCCTCCCGCAAAAGCTTTATTGGCTGGATTTTGAACCAGCCGGATCCCCAACAGCGGGTTTGGGGTACGGCGGCGGCTTGCTGTGCTGCGATCGCAAATGGAGCCGACATTTTACGGATTCACGATGGGGCGGCAATGGCCGACGTGGCTCGGGTCGCCGACGCGATTTGGCGCAACGTAATCCCAGAAGATACGGATTCGGTATGATTTTTCACCCGTATTTGCCGAAAAACCGTATTGCGATTGGGTCGGACTCTCGGCGAAGCTAGCAATTAGCCCCCATTGCCCCCATCTCTCTAGGGTTTGCCCCTAGGGACTGCTTGTGCCGCTTTGTTGGGGAGAGTTGGCAATGCCCACACCTAAGTTCCATCACCCGCGTCGTCGAAGCTGTCATCGGGATTTAGGACGGCGATATAGCCGTTCGGGCCGTTCTGAAGGCTTCACGCTGATTGAAGTGCTCATTGTGGTTGTGATCATTGCCATTTTGATGGCGATTCTGGCCCTGTCGGGTTCTGGGATCCTGACGCGCCACCGTCTCAATATTGCCCAGGATGAGGTTTATCGCGGAATTCAAATGGCTCAGCGTCAGGCGCAGCAGCAGCGCCAAGACTGGCAATTCAGCATTCGCGATCTGAATCCCCCAGTTCAGTGGGCAGTTCATCCCATGAGTACGCTGCCCGCTGATGCGGTTTGGCACAATATCGACCCACGGGTTCGGCTAGATCCTGAATCGACCTTGGCTCTAGCTGGCGGGGTGCGGCGAGTGCGGTTCAACTATCGAGGGGCGGTGCGGAATCCGCCGTTGGGTCGGGTGACGCTGTCGAGTCGCGATGGGGGGCGGCTGAAGCGCTGTGTGTTTGTATCCACGTTGCTGGGAGCACTACGAAAGTCTACGGAGAAGCCCACGCCTCGGGAGGGCAAATACTGCTACTGAACAGGTCTAGAACTGGCTTGCTGAATAAAGGGTGCGATCGCATCGACAAATTCTTCCACCGACTCATAGGGCAGCACGTTGCGACCGGGGATGGTAATTCCCTGGCAGTCCGGAAAATGCTGGCCGTAGTCAATTAGCCGTTGCCCGGCTCCGGTTTGGTCTTCGGTGCTGCGGCTGATGCTGGTGGTGGCTTCGCCCATCACGACTAGGCTGGGTTGGGTTAGGGCTGCGATCGCATCTCGGTAATCCTGCCGCCAAAACCCGGCCAAAAACGAAAACACGGCGTGGCGGCTTGCCATAGGTGCCCCAGATCTGAGCATCTCTAACCATGCTTCATCCACAGATTCAGGCTGATCAAACAACTGACGGACTGAAAAGCTCTGCAAAAACTGCCGACGGCGAGCATAGCGAAAAAATAAGCCACCGAGGGGCGAGTTAAACAGCCGCCAAAACAGTTGGATTTTCCACCGGGGCCAATCCTGGTTGATCAAATCCCAGGGCGGCGGCCCAGCCATCACCAGCCCCCGCACCTGCTGTCGATGCTCCGGGGACTTCAGCAACTCCAGGGCTACCGGCAGCAACGCCCCCTGCACCAAAATCACTACCGGCTGCTGCACCACAGTCTGCAAAAAATAGCCCAGCTGATTGGCCCAGTCCGCCGGGGTATAGGGCTGGCGGGGCATATCGCTCTCGCCACAGCCCAACAAATCAGGGTTGTAAATAGCCTGACCATAGCCCGCCGCCCGCCACTGCTGGCAGAACCGCCCCCAAAAATGTCGCGATAGCCCCACCCCAATGGGATGGATCAGCAACAGGGGTACTCCCCCGTCAGCCTCGGTTTCGGCCCGGTAGTCATAGGCGCAGCGATGGCCGTTCCAGACGTAAGTTAGGGGCGCTAAATCACTCATGGGGTAAGCACGGTAGATAGGGCATCGGGTCAGGGCTTCTAACCCAAAGCAGGATATGGACTGGGGATAGTTTAGAGCCTCCTGTCGCCGCCGCTCCCCTAAAGGCCGAGAACCAAAATAGGCGTATCTGCTTCAGCCACGATAATGGTGAGTCCTGATTGACTATCACAACAGCTCAGCTCGTATGATCCCTGTCCTCTTCAGGGGCCATGAGCTGTTATCTCGGTCGTTTTGACGCCAGGAATCGGGGCTGGCTGAAAATTATTATTTCTATCGTTAAAGCCCAGGCGATTGGGTGAGCTAAAAGGTGGAGAAAAATCCTCTGAAGTCTCTATCTGAAGATGAGATAAAGCATGACCCAGGGATAGAGAGCGGAACCCAGAGGACAGCATATGATGATGAGAACTGAAAAGAGCGTCAGAACTTTAGGTAATTAATTTATGGCTCAGAGTGAAAATTAGTGAAAATCTAGTCGTAATTCAAGTAAATTCGGCAATTTTGTCGGGTTGTGTTGAATTAAATTGTCTCTACCTGTATCGGTACTGAGATAGGTTCAAAACTATCTGACTAGCTCTGAGAAGGACGGTTTTTTATCACCTTCTCCCTGAAGTTTTCTCTGGGACTCGCCCAAAGTTATTTCGTTTTAATCAAAAAATAATCGGCTTCTGAAATAAAAATGGATAATCCTAATATCGACCCCAACCAACCTCGGGCTAATCAACCTAATCAACCGGTTGAACCGATTGAAAACACTGTTCTTGGCCGTGAAGTTACTCCGGAAGAAGTCGCCTACCGGGATGGACTCGTCCAGGGGCGAACGCAGCAGGAAGAGCGGATTTACCAAGAAGAATTAAGGTTGCGCCAAGCTCATCAGCAAGCTGTAGCCGCTAGGCGCAGCAACAATGGGGCGTTCTTGGGCGTTGCCCTCACCGTTGTTGTGCTGATCACGGGCGGCGTGATTTGGGCAGCCGCTTTCTACAATCGGGATCCTGCCCCGACTCAACCTGAACAAAATGTGGAAGTTCCTGCGGCCCCAGATACGCCTGAAACGCCGCAGTCGGAAACCACGATTATTGAGCGCACCATTGACCGGACTCGGGAGGTTGTCCCAGCCCCACCCCAGGTGATTGAGCGCACGGTTCCTGCGCCGCAACAACCAGCTCCCCAAGCTCAGCCCGCCCCTACCCAGCAAGCGCCAGCCCAACCCGCCCCCGAGTCTCAGCCCGCCCCAGAGCCGACTGGTGAAGCGACTGACACTACGGAAGATTCAGGAGCAGATGCTGCTGAGTCTCAATAGGGCTCAACAAGCGCTCAGCCGCTTCACCTAAGCGAATGCCCCAATGTGATTGCCCCAATGCCTGCGCCATCAGCTCCGATGGCGCAGGTTGTTTATGGATAGGGCGACCGGAATCATAAGCGTTCGGGCTGAGTCTGTCGAAGCCTGAATTTTTAGTCTTGACGATGTACTCGCTCAGCTAGTCGGCAATCATTGCGGCCACGGACTCTAGGGCTGGTTTTGGCCCGACGACAGAAATGCAGCCTTGGTTAAAGCATCGGCAGGCAGCTCGTTGAATATCTTCAATTTGCAGGGCTGCGATCGCATTGGGGAAGCCTTGATCAAACTCCACCCCAAGGCCAAGCACGTCATACCAGCCTAGGAGCTGAGCAATCTGAGCATTGGTCTGTTTGCCTAAGGCATATTGGCCGAGCAGCTTATTCTTAGCGGTTTGGAGTTCTTCGGCAGTGAGGGGAACGTCGCACAGCCGCTTCAGTTCTGTCTGTAGCCCTTCGACCGCGACTGCCGTGTTTTCTGGGGCGGTGCCGATGTAGACCACAAACTGCGAGGTGCTCAGACGGGTGGGATAAAACGCCGACACATCATAGGCGAGGCCGCGTTTTTCCCGGAGCTCTACAAATAATCGACTGGATAAGCCATTGCCGAGATAGGTGCTAATCAGCTTGAGGGCAGCGTAGTCAGGATGCTGTACCGATCCGGCTAGGTAGCCTAGAACCACCATGGATTGCTGGGTATCCTGGGGAACTAAGCTGCAAGCAGCTTCAGGCTGTAATGACGGCAATTCAGGGGTTGGCAGCGCCACATCCGGTGCTTGCCAGTCACCTAAGACCTGCTCGACTAAAGCCACTGCGGCGGCGGGGGTGATCCGACCCACAATGCTGACCGTCAAGTTATCCGGGCGAAAATACTGCTGATGGGCCTGGATCAAGGCCGTCTGGTCGAGCTGCCTAACCGTTTCTGCGGTACCCAAATTTGGCAAGGCATAGGGATGCTGATCCCCGTATAAATCTTGGCGCAGTTGGTTGTAGGCCACGGTAAAGGGCTGCTCCTGCATAGAGCGCAAGGCTTGCAGGGTGAGCCGTCGTTCTAGGTCAATTTCTGCCTGGGGAAAGCTGGGGTGACGCAGCAAGTCGGCGGCAAGGGCCAGGATGTTGGCAAAATCCGCTGAGACGGTTTTGAGGCTAATCAAGCTGTAATCGGCTGAGGTGTCGCTGCCGAGGCTTGCGCCGACTGACTCGACTTGATCGGCAATTTCCATGGATGAGCGGCTGTGGGTGCCTTTGGTCAGCAGCGATGTGAGCAGGCTAAACAGCCCCGCTTGGGAACGGGCCTCGTGGCTGACCCCAGCTTTGGTAAACAGCCGGGCTGAAATAATGTCCGCGACCGGATTTTCGACCACAATCAACCGAATCCCGTTGGGGAGTACCGTGCGGTAAATTGACGCGGAATCTTCTGGCTGGGGATTAGACCGGGATTGGGTTGAGGGAGTTAAAGCTGTCACAGGAAAATTAAGCCGAAAGTAAACGGTACGGAAAGATTGCAAGATGCCCAGGGCTAGGCGGGCTGGAGCACGGTGGCCGAATAGTGCTCAGGGGATAGCAGTTCGGCGGCAAGGTGCTGCACGTCAGCTGGACTAATCGCCTGGATGTGCCGAGGGTACTGCACACAGACTCGGGGATCGCCCAAGGTGCCGTAGTAGCCATAAAGCCCCGCAAGCTGGCCTGGGGTTTCGGTTGAAAATGCGTAGTCGTTGCACAGGAGCCGCTTGGCCCTGGTCAATTCAACCTCAGACACGGGGGTCGTGGCTAGGTCAGTCAATGTTTCTAGGACATAGGCTTCAACTGCGTCGATTTGATGGGGATCGAGCCAGGCTTGGAGGCTAAATAGGCTGCAGTCTCGCTGTAATGAGAAACAGGTGCCGATGTCCTGGACTTGCTGGGTTTCTTCTCGGAGATGGCGCACGAGGCGAGAGGTGCGCCCTTCTGACAGTAGGACAGAGATGACGTCAAGGCCGTAGGACTGGGTCAACTGGTCAATGCCGGGGCCAAGCCAGGCCATAGTCAGCCGTCCTTGTTCAAGCCGGGGCAAGCGCAGGATTTCTCGACTGACGCCGTTGAGGGTTGGCGGCGGCACGGCGGCATCTTGGGGACAGTCTAGCCGCTGGGCAAAGGGGCGAAAGGCGGTTTCAACAATCTCCAGCGCTGGCTCTAGGGCAATGCCGCCGACGATCACCACGGTCATGTTCTGGGGCTGGTAGTAGGCCCGGTGAAACTGCCGCATTTCTTCGGGAGACCGTTGGTTGAGCCCAGCCGCCTGACCGAGGACGGAGCGACTGTAGGGATGATCTCGATAGACCTGGGCAGACATGGCCTGAAACCCCAGCCAGTCGGGATCATCTTCTGCCTGGCGGATTTCTTCGAGGACGACCTGGCGCTCGCGGGCAAATTCGTCGGCGGGGATTGCGGCATGCAGCAGCAGGTCGGCTAGGTAGGGCAGGGTGTCTTTAAGCTGTTCGGCGGCGACTGAGATAAAGAAGTGGGCGTAGTCGTGGCTGGTGGCGGCATTGCTGACGCCGCCTCGACTTTCGATCGCATAATCAAATTGCCCGGGGGTTAGGTGGTCTGACCCCTTGAAAATCATGTGTTCTAAAAAGTGAGCCATGCCTGACCAGGCTGCGGGTTCTGCGATCGCACCAGCTTTGACCCAGACATCTGCCACCACCATTGGGGTTGCGTCCATCTGTTGGTGGATCACGGTCAGGCCATTCTCAAGCTGGATCACCCTAGCGGCAAAGGTTGGTTCCGCTCCAGGACACTCTCCAGGGTGAGGATTGGCGGCAGAACGGTCTGGTGCGATCGCGTCAGAACTCAATAGCTTAGAACGAGTCAATAAACGACAGTTAGGAAAAACCGGTGAATACTACAACAAGCGCTCCCCACCCAGAGGATGAAGGAGCGCAAAAGCTGTAGGGTTCACCACAGCGCCGTGTCGCCTCAGTTTTTGACCTGGAAGATCCAGGTGGGCATCTTGACCGACGGTTTAAGGATTCTGGGGAGACCCCAGCTTCCCGCTGCCGCAGCGCTAGATTCCCGTTTCATAAAGGCATAGATCAAAAAACGTTATTGGCAGTCACCAACGCCGTAGTAGAACCGACCACTATCTTAACCAACCAAGACCGCTTCCGGGCAAGGGGGGGCAAAAAAATACCAGATGTCCTGGGCTGACCCCACCGAGCATGTTCTCGATCGCACCTGGTTGTTCAACCTTACTGACGAAATGAGTCCTACGGGAGATCCAGCGGTTACAGACAATTTGATACGCTGCCAAGAAATAATGACGAGTCTTCTGCCCATGTCTTTGCCCTCCACCGATCCTGTCCTCAGTCAACCCCTTAGCCAACAGCGCTGGTCGCTTGACCATGACCAGTTTCAGCAGCTGTTGGCGACTACCGACAATCTGCTGATCATTCAGGATCTCGATGGAGTCTGTATGGCTCTGGTTAAAGATCCGCTCCACCGTCGGATTGAGCCAGCCTATGTGCAGGCGGTCAGTCAGTTCAGCGGTCATTTCTATGTGTTGACTAACGGTGAGTATATTGGTCGCCGTGGGGTGAATACGGTGGTGGAACGGGCGTTTGAGACCCCAGAAGTGGTGGCTCAGCAGGGCTATTATCTGCCTGGTCTCGCGGCGGGCGGGGTGCAGTGGCAAGATGCCCAGGGTCAAGTCAGTCACCCTGGGGTGAGTCCGGCTGAACTCGGCTTTTTAGACGAAGTGCCTCAGCGGATGCGGGCTCGGTTGAGCGAGTTTTTTGAGCATCATCCCAGCAAACTTTCGGGACAAGCGTTGGCGGACTGTATTGATGCAGCGGTCTTGGATAACGTCGCTTCCCCCACCGCCAACCTCAACACTTTCCACGCGGCCCTGGCGACAGAACAGCGGGTTTATGTGGCCCTACAGCAAGAAATGGCGGCCCTAACCGCAGAATTGCTGGACGATGCCCAGCGGCGTGGGCTGAGTGAGTCCTTTTTTGTGCACTATGCCCCGAACTTGGGTCGGGATGGGGATGGCAAAGAAATTCTTTGGTACGGCAGCGGCGCGGAATCTGGTACCACTGACTTTCAGTTCATGCTGCGGGGAGCGGTCAAAGAAGCTGGGGTCGTGGCGCTGCTGAACCGCTATTACCATCAGCGCTACGGCACCTATCCCCTGGGAGAAGGGTTTAATGCTCGCCAAGCGCCCCAGTCTTTAGAAGATTTACTACAACTGGTGCAAGACCACTTTGACCCAGCCCTGATGCCGATGATGGTTGGGGTTGGCGATACGGTGACCAGTCAAGTGAATTTGGTGAATAGTCACCCGCAGGTGCAGCGGGGAGGCAGCGATCGCAACTTTTTGCAGCTAATTCAAAACATTGGTCGGCAGTTTCAGCAAAACAACCTCGTGGTCTACATCGACAGCAGCGGCGGTGAACTCAAAAATCGGCGAGCGCTCAAGGTTGAAACCACGGCGGACGGTGAATCTCGGGTAACCGCTGGCCCCTGCGATCCTGCCGATAACCGCGATCCCCTCACCCTAAACGTGGTGTTTCCGGGCGGCTATCAGCAATATACGGCTCGATTCCAGCAGGCAGCCCAGCAGCGCAGCCATTCCTAACGCTAGCAATAGCTCTAAATCTTGGAGACAGCCGCCTAACCCTGGAGCCAGCCCTCATAAGAAACCTTACAAATCAATCCTGGAAGCGTTCTGCTGTGTCCCTTGCTCGCTAGAATCCATCCGGACGTAGTCTAGGGGCTATGGTCTATTCATCTTAGAGCGGGGATAGATAGCAAGCTTGACTTACCCACAAATGGATCAGCGTGGTGGCCAGGGGAGAGGGCTAATCATGACCACCCTTGAGGGGGTGCCCAATAAGGTGATTGTGCAGCACTTGGGGATGGTGCAGGGCAGCACAGTGCGGGCCAAGCACTTTGGGCGTGACTTCATGGCCGGACTGAAAAACATCGTCGGCGGGGAACTCACCGAATACACTGAACTGCTACAAGATGCTCGGGCCGAGGCGACTCAACGCATGGGCCGACAAGCGCTGGCGTTAGGCGCTAATGCTGTCGTCAATATCCGCTTTTCCACCTCTTCTGTGGCGGCTGGGGCCGCTGAGTTGTTCATTTACGGCACGGCAGTGCGGGTCGAGTAGCCAATGGAAGTTCTGATTTTCCTGGGCCTGCTGCTGCTGGGCTTCTTTGCCGGACGGCGAGCGGAACAGCGGCATTTTGCCTCAATTCAACAGCGCGAACGCCAGACGGCGGCGGTGCCGGTGCTCAACGTTCGGGCCAGCCAAGATTTGCCCCCCGCCGAATACGCCTGTCTATTTGTGGGCAGCGTGGTGATTGCTGGCGATTACTACAAATTGATTACTGGGCTATTGGCCGGCGTGGTTGGTGGCGCAATTCCCGGTTACGAAAGTCTGATGGAGCGAGGCCGCCGAGAAGCGATCCTCCGAATGAAGGAAGCTGCGATCGCATGGGGAGCCACCCAAGTCTTGAACGTGCGGATGGAGACCGCCTCGCTCAACAGCAACCAGAGCAACAGCGGTACATTTTCCGTTGAGGTGATTGCCTACGGCACTGGCATCAAAGGGGCAGTCCCGGCAAGGATTCCTCCATCAATCCATCAATAGGGCATTAATCTGCTCAGCAGTTAGCGCCGTGATGTGAGGGACCACCACCGTAGCCCCAGCCTCTAACAGGCTCTGGCGATACTGCTCGGCATAGGCAGCATCAACCAGAACATGGGGCGGCAGCACCCCAACCCCAACCCAGCGACGCTCGGGATCTGCCGCCTGGGCAGCGCGAACGGTTTGCATATCGGCGACGGTGTCCCCAGCGTAGGTGACGGGCAAGGTTACCCGGTCAGGATGGTCGCCTTCGAGTTCATTCACCACAGCAAACAGCCCGGCGGGGTCTGGTTTACCAGGGGCGTCTTCCATGGCAATCAGCAGCGGATCTACCAGCCCAAGCCGTTGCTCTAAGACAAAACAGGCTGATCCTCGGGTTGCCCCGCTGAAAAATCCCCAGGCAATCCCGGCGGCGGTCAGCTGGTCAAAATAGGCCGCATCCACCAGCAAGGGCTCTTGGGTAATGTAGCCCGTCCATTGGCTAGCGTCGCCCTGGTTGGGGCCGCGATAGCGACTCTGGAAGAATGCCACAATTTCGTCATAGTTGAGATTGAGTTGCGATCGCACCTTACCCTGGGACTCAAAATAGCGATAGATCAACTCCTGGGAGCCTTCCCAGTCATTGTTCCAGCGACCTTCTCCCTTCAGCCGATCGATCTCCGCTGCCGTGGGGCGATAAGCTCCGTGAGTAAACTGCTCCACCGT
>PXDR01000100.1 GCA_003566335.1 Cyanobacteria bacterium T3Sed10_344R1 | reverse complement strand
TGATGTAGAACCGTATCTAAGTTACCCCAGTCTGCTCCAGCAACAACGGGAGTCCCTGCAGCCTGAAACTCAAGGGCACTTGCCGGAAAAACTTCTGTATACCCCGTGGGGTTGATAACGCCGAGGGTTGCCCGCTGCAAGATCGGAATTTTTTCTGCCCCTAACCCCCCTTTGAAGCAAACTGAGGGATGGATCTCCCCCTGCTCATCTGCCAGATAAGGGCGGATTGACGTGGCTTCGTACTTTTCCTCGGCAATCTCCCACTGGCCAAGTTTAGAGGTGGGGTTATACAGCTTGCCAGAACCAATTACCGTTAGCTTTGCACTGGGATGTTGACGCAGGACGTCTGGCCAAGCTTTCGCCAAATGGTGAAACCCCTTGGCCGCCGTGATGCTGCCAAGGTAGACCACTAGGTTGGGGTCTTTGCTTCGTTCTGGCTCTGGGATAAATGAAGCCGGGTTGAACGGATGAAAAATCCGGGTTGATTTCAGAATTATTTTGTGATCCCTTAGGATGTCTAGCTGTTCCTGGCCCACACACACATGGCGCTTGATGAACCGAGACTCAGCGATTCGGTTTAGGCCCGCATGATCTGGCGTATTGTTAGACCTAGCAACCGCATTGATTTGCAAATCTTCAATGGCACGATATACCTCGCTATGGCCATCTTGAGATCTAAACACAAAAATATCAAGCTTCTGCTCAGCGGCTTTCCGCACAGCATCAACTAAGTCGTCTACCGCGCAAGAAGATAGACTCTCCGGCAACAGATCTGGGCATTCTGCCAGTACAACAGGCTCTACCTTATCGGCATGGAACCGCTTTAAGTAATAGGCCGTGGCCACTGTGGTGAACTCAGTCCCGCCGATGCCTGGATTACCTTTCTCTGGGTATCTCAAGTCCACATTGGGATGTCGACCATTGTTCAAATGAAAGCCGACTTTAATCACGTTAGGCACAGACTCTCTCCTCGAATGACGCAGTGAAAATGACGGCAGGTTGGGCTAGGGGAAGCTGGGCTCAGTGCTTAAATAGCATGGGAGTTAGGGACTTGAGGCGCTGCTTGATCGATTGACGGGGGGCGGCAGGCGGGTTGATTAGCGGCTCTTTCACATCACGGAACCGGAAATATTCCCACAGGTCGCGGTAGCGGCTGCCTGGCCCCATGGGCGTCCCAGCCCAGTGCAGGTAACGTAAGCTGCGATCGCTGTCATACAGAACGTGATCCCGCTCAATGAAATGGCTGGAACCGCCCCAACTGCCGGGTTCATTGGGATTTGCTCGCACAATGTTCAGCCGCCGCTGAATCCCCTTCAGCACTAGATAGTTCATAATCGGCTGATCAGTGGTGCCCGAAGAAAAGTCGAAGTACTCTCGGTGAGCGGCACAGTCTTTCATCAAGTTGGTCATGGTTTCCAAAGATAAGCTGCCCCGCCGAGCTCCCCAAAAACCGCTGTTAAAGACATCCAGTAAGGCTTCAGGGCTAAAGATTTCTTGGTCAACTACGGTCTGAGAAAAAATATCCGCCAGCTTTCGACCTTTGTAGTGAAAATCGCAGTTGATGAAATCAGCCTGCTTTAAATAATCCAAGGCATCAGACAGAGGCTGAAAAACCACAATATCGGTGTCTACATAGAGAAATTCCTCTAAGGGGCCAAACCATGCGGCTAGCTTCCGCATTTTGTTGGGCAGTTTGAGAAAATCTCGCGGAAAAATCTCGCCAATGGTGCGGGTGAAGTCGTCTAGAAAATCTAGGTCAGGAAATATCTGCACCTGGAACTGCGCTGTCAAAATCTTGGCCACTTGCTGATAGTCGCTGTTGAACGGAATCATCACGACTGGCAGATCTGGCTCCTGGCGGCGAATGCTGCTCAAAAGTGCGATCGCATTATCAGCCACCCGATCATTCGCAACAATGTAAATTCCACGGGGCATAGCTTTCGGTCATTGAACGGACAGGGAAGGCTGAAGCTGACTCAATCGAAGGGAGGCTAGGTGAGCCCAACTTTTTTACGCAGGCGCTGCCAGGGGCTGGGGGGACGCTCGCAGGGTTCCGGCTTGCCGCGATAAACTGGTCGCGCTGCTGGCTCGTGGAGATAGCGGTAGTGCAGAAAAATATCGCGATAGGGCAAGTCAAGGTTTTCTCCTGCACAAAGGCGGCGGAAAAATCTTGACGACACGCCAATGAAGTGGAGAAAGGTGAGTTGAGCCCCTTTGTCATACAGCAGATGATCCTTAGCCTGAAAATGCTTGGAGGTAACCGAGTTGCCGGTCACGCGATCGGGTGGGAGCCGATGCACCAGATTCTCGACTCGGAGCTGGCTTTTATGCACCATATAGTTCAGCACAGACTGGTTGGGAGCGCCCAGGTAAAGCACCTCTGCGTCTCCTTTGGCTAGCTCTTGTAGTAACCACTGACGCCGCTCTGGTGGGAGTACGTCCCGTCTAGCGCCAAAGAATCCGGAACAAAAGATGTGGCGACCCAAACGCTCTTTACTAAAAAGTTGCGTTAGGCGGGGAGACTGGGCATTAAAGATATGGTCAATGTCCTTGAATTGAAAGTCGTAAATCGCCACGTCATGATCGTCTAGAGCCTCAAAAACGGGTTGCAGTGGCCCCATCACCAGAGCATCGGCATCAATGTAGATGAAGCGATCAAAGGGGGCAGCTTGATCGAAGGCCACATAGCGATGGTTCTCCCCCACCCGATAAAACCGGGTAGTCACCCCTTGAGCTTTCCAGGTGTCAAGGGCGGTGGGATGGGTCTTCCAGACTTCGTAGGAAAAATCTTCCCAGGTTTGAAACAGGTCGGCGTCCTCTAGCAGGGTGACGTTAGGACGGCGGTCAACTTCGGCCCGCACCCTATCAAGCTGTTGGTTATAGGCCACAACGCAGACCGGGTAAGCCTGGCCAGCATTGGCTTCGATACTATTGAGTAAGGCGACGAGCTGATCGTAAACGACGTCGTTCGCGAGGGTGTAGATACCGTCTACCATAGCTGGGGAAACTGCTGAAGGGAAGGTGAGGCAAGGCTGCTCATGAAACTGGGCAATCTGTGGCCATATTACTCCCAGTTGTCAGGCGTTGTGGTGTTTTGATCCTGGCATGACAGGCAAAATACCTGAATCTTCAAGAAGGACGGCTGAATTTTTTCTAGCCTTTATCTGGGGTAATGCTTTAAGCTTCTAGACTGCATAGAGTGGAGCAGCAGACATCATCGCAATGGGGTAACCATGGGGCAAAAGAGCTTGGCCGATACGCTGCGGCAATATGCGCCGGGGGTTTATGACTTGGCGCGGCGATTTAGAGCCAAGCGCTGGCCTAAGGGATCTATTGTCTATTACGTGGGCAAGCCCCGGGATGGGTTGACGCCCCTCAGCCTGAAAGAGGGGACTAGCGGTTCCCATACGGCGGTAATTTATCTGGCGCGGGAATGGGTGAAGCTGGGCTATGAAGTAACGGTCTACAGTCAGTGCCATGACCGTGAAGGGGTGTATGACGGGGTGCGGTACCTCAATTACTACCGCTTTAACTGGTACGACCAGTTTGATATTCTGCTGATTTGGCGGCACCCCTATATGCTCAAGCCCCAGGCGAAAGCCCGCAAGATTGGCTGGGAGTGGCAGGATGTGCTGGATCCGCCCAAGTGCTTCCCCCGGGAGGTGATGGCGCGGTTTGATGTGATCTTCTCGAAGTCGCAGTTCCAGCGGCAGTTGCTGCCGGAGCTCCCGGACAGCCAGTTCACTATTGTCAGTAACGGCATCAATGGTGCGATCGCATCCCTGTATTCCCGAGAAAAACAGCCCCACCGCCTGGTCTACGCCTCGCGTTACTATCGTGGTCTAGAGGATATGCTGACCCACGGCTGGCCGATTATTCGCCAAGCAATTCCCGACGCGGAGCTACATTTGTACTACGGCTTTAACCGGGTTGAACTGGGGCCAGACCGGGCTGACTGGCGGGAGAAAATGCTGGTGCTGATGGCCCAGCCGGGGGTGATAGACCATGGACGGATTGGGCAAGATCAGCTAATTGAAGAAAAAGCGGCATCAGCAATTCATTACTACGGCTGCACCTTTGAGGAAGTGGACTGCATTTCGGTGCGGGAGTCGGCGATTGTTGGCTGTGTGCCAGTAACCACTGACTATGCGGTATTGGCCGAAAAAGATTACTGTCATCGAGTACCAGGGGATCCGCAAGACCCCGCCACCCAGCGAGCAGTAGCAGAGCGCATTGTTCATCTGCTGCAAAACCCGGATGAACTTGCAGCTCTGCGAGCCACTTGCGCAGAACATGCCAAGCAAGACACCTGGGATCGGATTGCCCAACGCTGGATTGAGAGTTTGGCGTCCTAGGACTCAAGTCAGGGGCGTGGGTAAGAGCAATGTCGGTGTTTGCAGGGCGGGAAAGCAATGAAGCTAATGGTGCCGGTGGCCTTTTATGTCAAAGGCGGGGTAGAACGGGTCATTTTTTCGTTGCTTCGGGAGTTTGAGCAGTTAATTGAAGTGGTGGTGGTGCTGCCGCCGAAGCTGCTGACTCAGTTTCAGGCTCAGCTGCCAACTTCTGAGCGCATCATTTATGAACCGATGACCGGGCCGACGCTGGCCCTAGATCCTCCACGGGTTAAGTTGCTGAGCTATGGCGGTCGCCTCGGCGCAAAGCTCAAGCTATCCGGGGTGCAGCAGTGGTGCGATCGCAACATTGCCCAGCGCGAACTCTCGGGACGGCTGCGCTACCTAGCGGAGCATCATAGCTGTACCCACTGCCTATACTTTCTCTCTAACCGCATTCAGCCACCATTAGAGCTCGGAATTCCCCTCACAAGCTTATCCCATGACTTGTTCTGGCACTTTGCCCCCTTGACCTACAGCTCAGCCCTAGTCAAGGAGTATGACGCCAGCCTGAAGCAGTGGCTGATGGCCACTGATCTGGTATTCACTAATTCTCACAAGACCCGCCAGGATTTACTCCAAATTTTTCCGGGGTACGACTATAAAGTGACGGCCATTCCCCTGGCTAGCGATCGCACCCCAGCTCCACCATCTGACACTGTCCCAGAGCCCGCCTCGCCCATCAACCTGGATCAATCAGCCAAACCTAGGACTGCTGCCCTCACACGCTTCTTCTTCCCCTCGTCGTTTAGCCTCTATAAAGATCATCTGACATTGCTACAGGCTGCGGTGGGGCTCTACCCAGAGCAGCCCAATTTTCAAATCATCCTCACCGGCAAAGAAACCGATCGGTTAGTTGCCGGAGATCTCCAGCCGTCTCAGCAGCAAAAAACCCAGGAGTATGGTGACTATGTCGCCCAATGCCGTCAGGTGCAGGCGGCCGCAGGCGACATCTGGTCAAAGGTCTTGTTGGGGTTAGGCTATTGCTCAGAGGACACTGTGGAGCACACCTATGCAACCTGTGATTGTGTCGTGGTGCCGTCGGTGTATGAAGGGTTTGGTCTGGCGATCGCAGAGGCAATCGCCCGTGGTTTACCGGTAATTGCTGCTGACATTGCCGTTTTTCGCGAGCAAATTGACCTGTATGACTGTGCCGACCGAGTTCGGTTTTTTCCACCTCGGGATGCGGCGGCGCTGCAGCTATGCTTGGCAGACTTCATCGCTGCCCCCCTGCCGCGTCTGTCTCCTGAAGTGGCAGCCCAGCGGTTTGGCCACTGGACTTGGCGACAGGTGGCTGAGGGCTATATCCATGCCTTATCCGCGCTGTGAAATGACGGGCTGGGTGCGCTCTTGCTCCTCCTGGGCGCTCTCCATCTTTTCTAGGCTTCTTAGTAGGGTCTCGGTAGATTCGTAGACTTTGTCCGTTAGTTCCTGGCGCTCTTCCTCCGATTCAACCAGGTCATCGCTGAGTAAGGTGAGGAAGCCCAGCATTGTGTTGAGGTTAGAGCGAAATTCGTAAGACACTTGGGACATTTGTCGCTGTTGCGCCGTAATTGTCTCTTCTTGGGCAACCATCGGGGGCTTGCTGTCACTAAATTGCAGGCTACAGAGGTTACTGTAGGATCCCCCTTTGGCCAGCAGTTCAAGGTGGGTGCCAAGTTCGATGACTCGTCCCTTCTCCATCACCGCAATTTGATCTGCTTTTTGAACTGTGGATAGCCGGTGGGCAATGACTAACGTGGTGCGATCGCGGCTCAGTTCATCAATCGCCTGCTGCACCAATCGTTCCGATACTGTATCGAGGGCACTGGTGGCTTCGTCCAAAATCAAGATCTCTGGATCCTGCACTAAGGCACGAGCAATCGCCAGCCGTTGGCGCTGTCCGCCAGAGAGCATGACGCCGCGATCGCCAATGGTGGTGTCTAGCCCTGCAGGCATCCGGACAATAAATTCATAGGCATTTGCTCGCCGTGCCGCCATCAAGATTTCCTCATCCGACGCATCAGGACGGCCATAGGCAATGTTGTAGCGGATCGTATGGTTGAACAAAAACGTATCCTGACTCACGATGCCCATTGCTTTGCGGACGCTGGCAATATCGAACTCCCGCAAGTCTTTACCGTCAATCAAAATTGCCCCATCAGACGGGTCATAAAATCGCGGCAGCAAATCGGCTAGCGTTGACTTTCCAGCGCCTGAAGCGCCCACCAAAGCTAGGGTCGTGCCCTTAGGTAACGATAAAGTGATGTCTCGCAGTACGGGTTCATCAGTTCTGGGATAGGTAAAACTGAGGCGCTTAAAATCAATCCCCTGGCGTAAGTCCTGAAACGGCAATGTACCGTTGGTCATAAAAGATTTGTTGTCCCGCCGCAGCATGTCATACACCACCTCCACGGGGGATGAGGCTTGAGCTAACTGATTCCTGACGCTGTTTAGTTGAGAAATATAGGGAAGTAGCCTAGACAGCAGCACTAGGTAAGTCACCATGACTGCAGAAAGAGAGCTGATCTGATCTTGAAACAATGTGCGGCTCAGCAGCACCAGGATGAACAGAATCGTGATGTTAATCACTTCTGCCATTGGCCCTACTAAACTGGAGTTCATCCGGGATTGGAACTCGATTTGTTCCCGTTGCCGGATGAAGTCAAGAAACCGGCGATATTCCCGATTTTCATTGCCTGTTGCCTTTACCAATCGCATTCCGCCAAGCAATTCCACCAAGCCACCAGAGTAGGCGCTGTTGATCAAACTCTGGGCACGGCTAAATTCCTTCGCTCGCCGCATCAAGAATTGACTGAGCAGGGCAGAGCTCGGCAACAAGATTGTCGTTGCGATGGTTAACTGCCAGGAAATAGATAGCAGCAGCCCTAAGAACACCAAAATTGTGGAAACCGTTACGCCTAGCTTAATTAAGCCGGTAATAGCGTTGGTAGCGCGGCTCATTTCTCCCCCCAATCGGTTCATTATGTCCCCGATTCGGGAGTTGGCGAAAAAATCTAGATCAACCTCCAGAATCAGCCGCAGCCCCTGTTCTTGCAGGTCTGATGTGAGCGAACGTGACAGCACCGTAGATGCGAGGCCATTGAAGTAACCGCTCGCATTCTTGAGGATAATCACAAGAATTACTGAGACAGCCATGACCACTAGCCGATAGGGCTCAGCAATTTGGTCAAAGGGCGACAGCAAGATCTGCAGAATTTGCGGCCCGTCTCGCATGACCTGATCTTGTCCCAACAGACTCAGCAAAATTGGCACAATCAAGGCCGTACTGATGCCGCTAAATAAGCCTCCAGCAAACCCTAGCACCACACTCAAGATAATTTTGAATGGGTACTTGCGAGCCACACCCCACAGCATCTGCCGGGGAGATTTGAGAGTCTGAGGGGTGCCTTTCATTGAATGCGATCGCATATACACAAAACCATCTACAAAATTAAAATTAGCGGTTACTCTGACCGAGTTTGTTTAGCATAAACGGCCCACATTTAGCGCCCCTGAAAGAGTGGGGCACAGTAAACGTTACCGTGACCATGGATGACTCAGCCCCCGTCCTGAACTTTGAGGTTTTGTGGTCAACAAAGGACTCAATACTGTAGATAAACCGGTTGCCATAGCGTCAAGACTGTAGTGTTCTACGCAGCGTCTTCGAGCTTGTTGACCTCTCTCAGCGGCTGCACGGGGATGGGCCAAAATCTGCTCAATCTGGATAGCCATTGCCTGTACGTCTCCTGGTGCTACTAAATACCCTGTATCAGTCAAGATCTCAGGAATATCCCCAACTCGCGTGGCCAAGATGGGTTTTGCCATTGCCATGCCGTCCGTCAACTTCAGGGGAAACTGGGCCTGGGCTGCCGCTGTGTCCTGTTGCGGCACCACCACTATATCTGCGGCGGCAATCACGCTTGGCATCTGATGGTGGGGTACCCGTGGCAACTGAATAATCCGGTGCGACCACCGTTGCCTCAACGTTTGGTCGTAGTCATCATAGGGACTCCCCCCCACAATCACTAGCTTTTCATCTGGCCGATCCCGTAGCTCCAAAGCTGCCAGAATGTCCTCTAGCCCTTTGTAAGGCCGGGGTGCGCCTGGGAACATTAATACCCGGTAGTCCGTTAGGCCGTAGCGCTGACGACTGGCCTGATAACTGTAGGCGTTGGGGTCAAAAATATCCGTATCCTTGCCGTTGGGGATACAGATTCCGCCAAACCGCCGCTGCAAAAACTGGGTGTGAAGGGTGATACCATCGGCCCGATGGGTCAGCTGCTCCATCCGCTGGAGATAGACGGGATGATCGGGCTGACGCAGGGCTCCATCTGGCTTAATCAAATCTCGGTATCGCTGTTTGCCTTGGGGATGGTAGCGCCACTGATCCCCGCCATGCCAGCTCATCTCCCAGTCATCAATGTCTAAAACGAGGGGCCGCCGCCGCCACTGCCTCGCCAACAGCCCAACCCCGAAGCTGCTAGCTTTGGTCTTGTAGGCGTAGATAATGTCTCCCTCAATCTGACGAATCAGCTGACTCGCAGCCCCTAAAAATTGGGGGTAAATGCCTTGGGCAAATCGCTTGACGACTAGATCTGTTGGTAAAGGCGGAGCTGCCAAGTCATCCGTAAATCCTAGAATCTCAACCTGGCAGCCTAGTCGTTTCAGAGCCTGAGCCAGCAGAAAGGGACGTACGGCCCCGCCCCAGCGCCCAGCGCCTTTGACTGATAAGTCTCCAACAATAATGGAAACTTTGCAGGGGGGAAGCGGGGCGACGAATTGTACAGGCTTATCGAGATTCTGGGAGCTGCCCAGCATAACTACCCCAACTGAAGATATCCCAAGTGAAGGCCGCAAGCTTGGCTGCCGTGGGTAACAGAGCAATCTAGGCTGACAATTTAGCCTATTCTGACAGTTCCCCTCACGACTTCCGTTTGCCCCAGAGGCTAAATCCAGGTTTTTCGCCAAAACTTCATACTTGGCTACCTGGATTTCACGGTTGAAGCTGATCGTCGGGCTTGTCGGGCTTATTGTGCCCAGACTCAGGTTCCATTGAACGCTGGGGCGGCAAATCAGGCGGTAGTTCTAGGGCCAGGTTACCCAACAGCCCTTTGCGAAAATCATTTAGCAGTTCGTGGGCCGTGCGCCCCTTGTCCCCTTGGTGGCGTTGTTCTGCCAAATCCGCTAGAAAAGATTCGCCGGTAATGTCCTTTGGATCCAGCTGATAACGGTCTGCTAAGACTACAGCGGTATCCAGGGACTTCAGCAGCTCTACAAAAGCTGAGGCGACCCGCTGGTTGTCATAGGCCGCTTCGCCAATGTCATCACAAATCGCTAACTTCAAAGCATTAGCCTGATTGGTCAATTGTGACGGCAGCACCCCTGGCGCATCCAGCAGCTCGATTTGATCCGAAATCCGTACCCAGCGTAGAGATCGCGTAATCCCGGCACGGCGGGCACTCTGCACCACCTTGCGCTTCAGCAGCCGGTTGATTAACGCCGACTTGCCCACATTCGGAAACCCCAACCCCACCGCCCGCACTGGGCGGGGCTTCATTCCCCGATCGCAGCGCCGCTGATTCATACTGCTGCCCGCTGCCTGGGTGGCCTGGGAGAGTTGCCCCACGCCCTTACCGCTCTGGGCATCCGTCAAAATCGCTCGCTGCCCCTGCTGCTTAAACCAAGCCACCCACTGATCCTGGATCTCCGTCGGCACCATATCCATGCGGTTTAGCACCAGCACCCGCTCCTTACTGCCGACCCAATGGTCGATGCGAGGGTGATGAGTCGCTAGGGGAATGCGAGCATCCCGAACTTCTAACACCACATCAACTCGCTTGAGCTGCTCGGTCAGTGCCCGCTCTGCTTTAGCAATGTGACCGGGATACCACTGGATGGCGGGGGAGGACATGGGGGGGAGGGGTAAGGGCTGTTGGCTTTTAGCTGTTGGCTGTTGGCTTTTAGCATACACCTGGAGTTCACTTGGGCTGAACCGGAACAAGGGTTCCAGCAGATCTCATACCCCATCCGACTCCTACAGCCCCGAATCTCAACAGCCAAACTGTAGGGGCGAGGTCTCCTCGCCCGTCTGATCTGGGGAGTATCTATCAAGATTGGGTATCAGTCCTGCTTAACTGGAAAAACAGGCTGCATTGGGCGCGGAAACCGCGCCCCTACCGTCTTTCACCGTGGGTATCAGAATTACCAGGCTATGTTTCTCTAGCCAACAGCCAACAGCCAATAGCCCCCCTCACGGCACC
>PXDR01000256.1 GCA_003566335.1 Cyanobacteria bacterium T3Sed10_344R1 | reverse complement strand
GCTGAGGTCGGGCATCATCAAATCCAGCAAAATCAGGTCGGGCGTGAGGGTGGTTAACCGCTGGAGCGCCTGTTCCCCACTGGTGGCGTAGGTGGTGCCATAGCCCGCCAGATCCAGCATTTCGCCCACGACCTGGAGGTTGGTGGCGGCATCGTCTACGACGAAGACTAAAAAATCTGTCGGGTTAAAGTTTGTCATCGTGCGGAGTCAGGAGAGCAGATCTAAAAAGTTGTTGGGAAAGTTGGTTGGAAAACTAGGGCGAGCGAGCTGACCTAGTCTGGGGGCGGGGACAGTACACAGAAGTGCTGTTGGTACAGGCTGGGGAAGTCGGCAATAGTTTGGGGAATTTGGCTCCAGTCAAACTGGTTGACCTGCTGCTGAAGCTGATCGAGATAAGTCTGTAACTGGGGTTCTGGATAGCGCTGGTAGAGGTCAGAGAGGACGGCGACAAAGTGCTGGACTTGCCGTAAGGAAAGGGTGGCGTTGACTTCGGGCCAGAGGGTTTGAGCGATTTGACTGAGGGCCTGATTGAAGCCGACCCAGTCTATTGGGGCTTGAGGCTGGGGATCTAGGGAGATCTGCCCGCAGTCGGCAGGTTGCTGCGATCGCAGCGGTAGTACCCCTGCCAATGTCTGGACTAGCAGATTCAGGGCGAGGGGTTTACCCAAGATGCCTCGCACCAGGCTAGCCCCATCAGCTGGTTGGAGTGGATCAACGCTGGCGGTAATCAACAGAATCGGCAAATCTTGGGTGGACGGCTGTTGGCGCAGGCTGCGGGCCACCTGCCAGCCGTCCATATCCGTTAGCCAAAGATCTAACAGCAGGACATCGGGTCGCTGCTGCTGACAGATTTCCAGCGTGGCGGCTCCAGTTTCAGCGACCAGCACCTGGTGATGGGTGTCGCTAAAGTAACTCTGAATCAGCAGCAGATTGGAAGGGACATCATCGCTGACTAGCAGCACTGCCGGGGCCAAGTCATTCAGGTGGAGGGGCAAGACTGGGGACGGCTGGGGATTGGCTGGGGAGGTTGCGATCGCAACCCCGAGAAACTGAAGTTGAAACTGACTGCCCTGGCCCACCTGGCTCGTAAGCTGAATGCTGCCCCCCATCAGATTAGTCAACCGTTGGACAATGCTTAACCCTAAGCCGGTGCCGCCGTGGTGACGATGGTTGGGATGGCGGCTTTGGGAAAACGGGGCAAAAATCTGAGCCTGCTGATCGAGGGGAATCCCGATGCCGGTGTCTGTGATGGTTAGGGTCAGATCAACTTTCTCGGCCTGACCACCAGGGGCTGCGCTTGGGGGATTTTCAGTTGGGGAATTTTCCCTGGGAAAATCTGCCTTGAGCGCAAGGGTGATCTGCCCCTGGGCGGTGAATTTGATGGCATTGTCCAGCACGTTGGTAATCACCTGCTGCAGCCGCAGTTCATCCACCATTACCTGGGTCGGCAGATCGTCATCAATGTCAAAAATCAGATCCAGTCCCTTGGCCTGACAGCGACTTTGGAACATCAGTTGGCAGCTGTCTAGCAACTGCCGCAGATTGACCGCGTCTAGCTGTAACTCCAGTTTGTTCACCTCTAACCGGGCAGAGTCCAGCAAGTCATTAATCAAAGCCAGTAAGGTCTTACCGCTGTGGTCAATCGCGGCTAAGTAAGTTTGAGCCTTGTCGCTGACCACATGGGGCTTGAGCAATTCGCAAAACCCGAGGATCGCGTTCATCGGGGTGCGAATATCGTGGCTGATATTGGCTAAAAATTCTGTCTTGGCTCGACTGGCTGCATCTGCCCGATCTCGGGCTTTTTTCAGGGCTTGTTGACTGGCAATTAACTGGGTCTCGACTGCGGTGCGATCGCAGATCTCTTGCTCCAGCTGCGTCACCGTCGCCGTCAGCTTGGCGGTTCGTTCCTGCACCCGCAGTTCAAGCTGTTCATTCAGCTGCTTCAGCGCCCTCTCCGCCTGCTGGCGTTCCCGCACCTCCTCCAGCAACGCCTGATTCATGATCTCTAGCTGAGACGGGCTGGGCAGCGCCAACGCCCGAGGCACCAAAGGAACTAGCAGCACCGCCGTCGTCATAGACACCCCGGCTGACGCCGCCTTCAACGCCCCAGAAAGCCAGTAATCGGGATGCCACAGCGTCCAGATTGCCATCCCGTGGGTGATGCCGCAGGAAATAATAAAGCTAATAAACAGCCAAAAAATCCAGCCAAAGGGTAAATCCGGTCGCCGTCGGACGAAATAAGTCAACGTCGCTGGAATAGATCCATAGGCCAAGGCAATCAGCCCATCCGACAGCACATGCAGCCCAACCAATCTGGGTTGCCACAAATAGCAATGCCCATGGGGAATAAATAACCCTGCTGCCAAGAGTGCTTCAGTCATTGATTCAGTCGATTTAACTTGAGTACGCTCAATCTTTCCCTGCAATTCTGGTCATACTCCGCCTCGCCTGAGCTCGCCATCTGCCCTTTGGAAAAACCTAACCCCACGATGGCGCAGCCCGCCCCTTAGCGCCTAACCCTAAAGACTGACCCGCCATAAAATTGATTCAGGTCAGCATTTCCCTGTAGGATGCGGAATGCAACGCCTATCTACAGCGAGCCGCCCGTGGGACAAATTGTGATCGCCGGTAACTGGAAAATGTACAAGACCCAGGCTGAAGCCCTGGAGTTCTTGAAAGGATTCTTGGGACAACTTTCTGAGACCCCAGAAGATCGGGAAGTTGTGCTGTGCGTACCCTTCACCGCCCTCAGCATTCTGTCTAAGAACCTCCACGGCGGGCGGATCAAAATCGGAGCCCAGAACATTCACTGGGAGACCGAAGGCGCTTACACCGGAGAAATCTCTGGGGCCATGCTAACTGAACTGGGGTGCCGCTACGTGGTGGTGGGTCACAGCGAACGCCGTCAGTACTTTGGCGAAACCGATGAAACCGTCAATAAACGCCTAAAAGCGGCCCAAGCAGCGGGCCTAACCCCGATTCTCTGCGTCGGTGAAACCAAGGAACAGCGCGATCGCAACGAAACTGAAGCCGTGATTGCCGGACAGATCACCGCCGACCTAGCTGGGATTGACCAGCAGAACTTGGTAATTGCCTATGAGCCGATTTGGGCTATCGGCACCGGGGATACCTGCGAAGCCGCCGAAGCCAACCGCGTGATTGGCCTGATTCGGTCTCAGTTGAGTAATCCCAACGTGTCGATTCAATATGGTGGCTCCGTGAAGCCCGCTAACGTAGACGAAATTATGGCCCAGCCAGAAATTGATGGAGCCCTAGTCGGGGGCGCTAGCCTGACCCCAGACAGCTTCGCCCGGATCGTCAATTTTCAATAGCGCCAACTTGCAGTAACGCTCAGTCAGGCTCAGTAGGGTCGCCCTAAATCGTTCAGGTGCAAGGGCCAAGCTGAGCCTAGGCAGCGCGTGGTCACCTCAAACGCCGTCAAGGGTCGGGCAAACAAATAGCCTTGTCCCAGTTCACAGCCCATTTGCTGTAGCCACTGGCACTGCTGTTTGACCTCAATGCCCTCCGCGACGGCGGCAAGGCCCAACTGGTTGCTCAGGGTGATAATTGTGCTCACAACCTGGTAGTTGCGGTTGTTCGCTTCCATTTGACCGACAAACGAGCGGTCAATCTTCAGGGCATCCACGGGCAAACGATAGAGATAGCTCAACGACGAATAGCCCGTGCCAAAGTCATCAATGCTGATCTTGATCTGGCGCTGTTTGAGCTGATTCAACCGAGCCAGCATATGGTCTGTGTTGCTAATCAGCGTTCCTTCGGTCAGCTCTAAGGTCAGGCGATGGCCCGGCAGCTGGGTTTCTTTCAAGATTTGGTCGATCTCGGCCAGCAGGGTTTGACGCTTCAGGGTTTGGGCCGATAGGTTGACGCTCATAGTCAAGCTGGCGGCTTGCGGAAACCGCTGCTGCCACTGCATAAGCTGACGGCAAGCGGTGCCCAGCATCCAGAGATCGAGCTGGGCCAGTAGGTTCGCCTCTTCTGCAATCGGAATAAAATCGTCCGGGGGAATATAGCCATGGGCTGGGTGAGGCCAGCGTGCCAAGGCTTCAAACCCGATCAGTCGCTGGGTTTTGAGGTCAATAATCGGCTGAAAGAAGGCCATCAGCTCATCCCGTTCAATCGCTTCGCGCAACTGAATTTCTCGCATCAGCCGACTGTAGGCTTGGCTGTGCATATCGGCATTGAAGATGCGATACGTCTGTCGGCCCTGGGCTTTGGCTTGGGACATTGCAATGTCCGCATCCCGCAGCACCTCAGTGGCAGTTTGGTAGGTTTGGATATCGAGCACCAGGCCAATACTGGCGTTGACCAGAAGTTCTGTGTCTAAAAACCGCAAGGGGATCTGAAAATCGGCTAGGAGTTCCTGGGTAAATTGAATGACGCTGCTGGGGTCTTGCTCATGTCGGAGCAAAATTGCAAACTCATCGCCCCCCAAACGGGCCACTAAGTTCGGCGACTGAAGCCGGGACTGCAGGCGTTGGGCGACTTGGCGCAACAGGTGATCGCCGACGGTATGGCCCAGACTTTCGTTAATGGTTTTGAACCGATCCAGATCAAGGAAAAGGACGGCGTAATGGTCGCCCCCCCCCACATGATGGGGACTGAGGGCCAAGTCTATTTGCTGGCTGAGCAGGGTGCGGTTCGGTAACCCCGTGAGGTCATCGTGAAAGGCGCTGTGCAGAATAGTGGCTTCTGCCCGCTTGAGATTGCTGATGTCGGTGACGGTGCCGATGTAGCCCACAAATTCCCCGGCAGCATCCCGCTCAACTACGGCTTGGAGGCTCACCCAGGCGATCGCACCCTGAGCATCATAAATCCGGTGCTCTAGGCTCAGATCTTGCCGCTGCTGAAACGCCGTTTCCCAGGCCGCTCTGATTCGAGGATGATCCTCCGGGTAGATAATCGGGCGAGGGGACTGGGCCAGCCAGGTGGTGTCGTCAATTTCTGCCAGGCTAATCCCTGCTAGTTCAGATAAATAAGGATTGATATAGATACAGCAGCCCTCGGCATCGAGGCGAAAAATGCCCACAGGCACTGCCGTCAGCAAAGAGGCATAGCGCTTCTCGCTTTGTCGCAGCAGGGTTTCTACTTGGGCCTGCTGGGTCAGCTGATGTTCTAGAGCTTGATAGGCTAAAGCCTCTTGCTCGGCTACCTTTTGGCGCTCAAGCTCGGCAGTAATGCGCAGGGTGCAGAACAACATCAACGTTTCGGTGATGCGGCTAGCCTGCAGCGGCTGGCTGTGCATCGCAATCACCAGCCCGATCGCTTCTCCTGAGGCAGCAAAGAAAGGCGCAGCCACATAGCTCTCAATCCCCATCTCTTGGAGCAGGTCATCTTCAGGAAACTGCGCCTGCACCTGTTCAGGATAGAGGCAGAGCTGCCGCTGCCCGAGGGTGGCTTGGCAGGGACTGCCGGGTAGGGCGTAGGTGAAGTTCTCGGTGATCTGGCCTTTTGCCCAGGCGGCCAGGGTGCGGGCAGTGTTGTCGGACTGCACTAGGCTGATCAAGGCATAGTCAACCTGGAGAGTTTGGCTCAGATGCTGGGTGAGGGCATCAAAAAACGCCTGCCCAGTCACAGCGGAAATCCCCCAGGCGATCTCCATCAGCGCTGCATCCACCTGACTCACTTGGCGCGACACGCGCCGCAATTCCAACTCGTGCATGACGATGGCGGCTAGATCGACCAGGATAGTTTTCTGATCTGCCGTCAGGCCAGAATGAGGCTGGGTATCGGCCAGGCATATCCCCCCAATCCGCATCCCGTTGGCGGTAACTAAGGGCGCGCCGACAAAAAACCGTGCGCCAGGATCTTCAGCCCCAATCTGGTGGTTTAGGTAGCGAGGGTCTTGGTGTAAATCCGGCACCACCAGCACCTGATCGGACTGGATGACGTATTGGCAAAAGCTGTTGTGGCGATGGACTTGCTGTACCTCGATCCCATAGGTCGATTTAAACCAGGTACGAGACCGGTCAACCACAAAGATCGTGGCAATGGGCAGCTTGAGCAAGCGGGAGGCCAAAACCGTGATTCGGTCAAAGGCGACCTCGGGGGGCGTATCGAGGATGTCGTATTCGTACAGCGCTGCCAGCCGAGTCCTCTCGTCCTGGGACAGGGACGGCGGGAAGAAGGAAGATGTGGGAGCTCGACCGTCTGCCATGAAACTCAAGGGGTTAGGATGAGCTCGGTTTGAATTCACAATTCACATGAGAATTCAGAATTTACGCTCTGCTCTCCTTGCAGTATGCCCGTTTAGTTCCCATAATGCGATGTCCCCGGGCTGGTTCTGTTACCAGCAATACTAAAATGCCCCAAAACCAAAAGCGGGGTGCGATCGCACCCCGCTCTGAAGCAATGTCTAAGGCAACGTCTGGGCAACCTCTAAGCAACGTTTGGGCAACGCTACTTTAGAGGCTTCTGACTAACTTAGCGACTCTAGATAATCCCGCACCCGATTCCGGCGCTTGGGCTGGCGCAGCTTTTGCAGCGCCTTAGACTCAATTTGTCGCACCCGCTCTCGGGAAAGATCTAGGGCACGGCCAATTTCGGCCAGGGAGTAGGGGGTGCCGTCTCCTAAGCCAAACCGCATTTGAATTACGTCCCGTTCACGGCTGGTGAGGTCGGCCAAAAGCTGCTGCAAGTCCCGGCGCAGGGCTTCCCGCATTAGGGTTTCTTCTGGCGAGATGCTGTCAGTCTCTAGCAGTTCCCCCAGTTCAGTGTCCCGCTCTTTGCCCACCTTGGTTTCGAGGGACACGGCCCGGGGCACTCGCAGCAACACTTCCCGCACTTGGGAGGTGGTCATGTCGAGTTCGTTGGCAATGTCCTCTACGGTAGCGGTGCGCCCCTTGTCTTGGGAGATTTTGCGCTGGGCCTTTTTGATTTTGTTCAGTTTTTCGGTGATGTGCACCGGCAGGCGAATGGTGCGGCTTTGGGTTGCGATCGCCCGGGTGATGCCCTGGCGAATCCACCAGTAGGCATAGGTGCTGAACCGATACCCCTTGGTTGGGTCGAACTTTTCGACCGCCCGCTCTAACCCTAGGGTGCCTTCCTGGATCAAGTCCAGCAGTTCTAGGCCGCGATTCTGATACTTTTTGGCGACGGAAACGACCAGGCGCAGGTTGGCCTTGATCATATGTTCTTTGGCCCGCAGCCCGTCACTCTGGGCGTGGTCTAGTTCGGTGACGGTGAGTTCAGCCAGTTCGGCCCAGCGACGCTTCCCAGCAGCCAGGGCTGGTTTGAGGTCGGTTGGGGCCAGGTTTGCAGCTTGAGCCCAACGTTCTAGAGACGGACGATGGCCCAGTTGGGCGGTCATGCGATCGCACACTGCAATCAACGCCACATAGGCTGCCAGCACCCCGCCTTCGGTTTCGGCCCCTTCGGCCCGCAACTCTAGCAGCTGCATGTAGCGCTGCACGGCCTGGGCTTCCGCCACTTCTTCATCTCGACGCAGCAGCCGCACCCGACCAATTTCTTGGAGATAGAGTCGCACTAAATCCGTGGTGCGACGGCTGGCAGCATTTTGGAAACTGCTCGCCCCGGGATAATCAGACTCAGACTCAAAATCTGCCTGCACCAAAACCATCTCGTCCGCTGGCCCCTCGGTCGTCAAGTTGCCTGCCCCATCGTTACTGTCCCCGTCAACGGTTGGCCGATGCTCAATGCCAGCGGTTGGTGCACCGCCAGACTCAGCCTGGAGCTGGCGTGGCCTAACGGTGTCCTGGAACAATCCGTGACGATTGCCCATGTCAGTTCCATCGGAGGAAAGGGGTGAAAGTGCCATACACAAGTGCCCTCAATGGCTTCAGAAGTGGCTTCAATATGAACGGGAGCAAACCCAGAAAACTCAACACCACGAGGGTTAGAGAGTCTATTCGGCAAAGACAACACCTTGTTCAACAAGGGCAAGGCTCAAGGGCGACAAGCGGATTCACCGATATCTTGTTTCACCTGAACTTGCTTGCGTCACCTGATCTTTATGTTGCCCAAGTCGGCTGACTTAACATCAAGTCAGCGGGTTTCAGCGAAACGAAACGTTGCAGAACTCAATCAAACGATGCACCAATTAACAGCAATCTGGAGGAAAACCCTGGCTTAACCCAGGCTTAACTTATACATTTGGCTGTGCCGGTCGCCCTAGATCATTGGCTGAGACCCTGGTTATGACAGTGCTCCAGACTGGATTAACCCAAGTCAATCAGCCAGATGGCGGAAGAGCATGTGTCCTCAGTATAGTGAGCTGCTCTAAAAAATAAGGGTCATGGTAAACACAACCAGTCAGCGAGATCCCTCGCCCTGGTTTATACCTACAGGGTGCTCCAGGTTATTCCTGATAAATCAGGCGCTTCTGCAGGTTAATAATTACCAAGCGCTGAAGAAATTCGGCATTTCTACAGATTAATGGTCGTTACGTTCTGATCCGCTGGCGATAGAGTCCGTTGTCGCCCCATCATTCCCTGCCCCTCGCACCATTTGCCCCATCTGTTGCACAAGGTCGCCCAGCTTGCCGTCTTCTAGCAGGGTGTTGATTAGCGATAGGCCGCTAGTAGAGAGCATCAACTTGCTGATATCTTGTCCGGCGCTGCCGTTGCCGTTGCCGTTGGCCCCAGGAAAGGCATAGATCCGAGCATCGCCAATTACGCCCGGTTGGGGGGCGAGGGCTTGCAGCACTTCTGGCAGTCGCTCGGCTAGTTCGGGCCACAGCTGAGTAATTACGTCGGCGGTGAGATTGGCGTTGCTGATGGCGTTGCGGGCTAGGGTGCGAGCTTCAATCCCTTCCGCTTCGGCTAGAGCTTTATCCCGTTCGGCGGCAGCTAGGGTGCGGATCGCTTCGGCTTCCTGTTCGGCAGCTTGGCGGGCCACTTCCGCCTGTCGCCGTCGCCGGAACACGTCGATTTCCACCACGTTTTGGTCGGAGATCCGACGCTCTTCGGCTTCTCGTTGGGCTGCGATCGCAGACAGTTGCTGCTGCCGTTGGGCTTCTTCTACTGCCGTCGCCGTTTCTACTGCTGCCTCAGCCTGCGCCCGTTTAGCCAGGGCTTCAAACCGCTCTTGCTCTTTCTGGGCCAGGGCTACCGCCACTTCTTCTTCGGCAACCCGGGATTCTCGCTCCGCTTCAGCCAGCTCGACTTGGGCCTTGAACTGGGCCGACTCAACTGATTTGCGGCGGCTGACTTCAGCGATTTGCGCCTGCTGCTGCTGCTGGGCTTGGGCGACGCTGAACTGCTTTTGCTGCTCCTCTAGCTGGATGTTGGCCTCGATTTGCTTTTGCTGCACCCCCAGTTTGCGGTTGATTTCCTCTTCTTCGATAAGACGCTCTTGCTGGATCTTGGTGCGCTCGGCTGCTGCCGCTTCTCGGGCCTTCGCCTCAGCAACTTCCCGCTCTCGCTGAGCCTGAAGGGACTGGACATCAAAGTCCTGCTTCAGCCGATCCTCCTCGTCCTGCCGGGCAATCAGTCGGGATTCCCGCCGGGCAGAGGCTTCTTTCTCCTCAATCGCCACCCGATTTTTCAGCCGCTGATCTTGACGGGCTTCCGCGCTGAGTAGCTCCACCTCTTCTTTCTTTTTGATCGACTCTTCGATGGTGACGGTGCGCAGTTCTACCCCTTGGGCATCGAAGTAGTTGTCGGTGTCGTAGGTGTTGCCCTCTTCTATCTCGGAGATGGCGATGTTGTTCAGGGTTAGACCCACCCGGCGCAGATCTTCTTCAATTAGATTCAGCACCTCTTGGGCAAAGCCCAGCTTGTCCGAGTCAATTTCCCGCAGCGGTTTTTTCTTGGCGGCAGCTCGGATGGCGTCATCAGCCCGTTTTTCTAGGGCATTTTTGATGTGCTCGGGGGTGATGCGTCCCTGGCTAGACAGTCGAGCTGCTGCCGTCAGCACTGCATCTTCTGAGGCGTTGATGCATACATAAAAGGTCACCCGCATGTCGGCCCGCAGGTAGTCTTGGGTGCGGACTGCCAGCTTGCCAGTGCGCTCGACATCAATGGACAGCTCCCGCAGAGGCACTCGGGTCAGTTCATGGAAGCCAGGCAGCACCACACAGCCGCCGTTGAGCACAACGGTCTTTTTCTTGCGAAATACGCCGCCCGTGCGGACAAAGGCTTCGTTGGTCGGGGTAATGACATAGACCCGGGTGTAGGCCCAGATGCTCAGCAGCAACAGCACCACCACACCGACAATGGCTGCTGGAAAGACCACTGCGCCCCCCACCTGGCCGACGCCACCCGCCAAGGGCATCTCTGCTCGGGCCAGGGTGGTCGGGGTACCCTCTTCGCGGCCAAACCGCTGCATCACGTCGCTAGCAACGGCTTCTGGCTCGGAGACGGTGGGCAGCGATTGAATCAGAGTGAGCCAAAACAGCATGGGAATTTCCTTCGTAGCGTTGAGTAAAGGATAGGAATGGCTGAAATCAGCGGGGACAGACTGAAAACGGGGTAAAGAGCAGGCGGCAGACTTGAGGGGGGAAACTTTGGGCGTGGTGAGGACTGATTCGAGATGCCTAATCCGAAATGCCTAATCCGAAATGCCTAATCGGAGCCAGGAACTAGGGCTGGTTGAGGGTTAGTCAGGGAGAGATTGCTGAATTGCGGCTAGGCTCACTCATCCAGCGATCTTGATCGGGGCTAGGACTGGCGACGACGATGTAGCGGCTTTCTAATCGCTCGATCACCAGCACGGTTGCGCCGCGTCGGACGGTGATGGTGGCCCAGTCAGGCAGGACGGCGCTGATGATCACTCGGTTTTTGGCGCGG
>PXDR01000202.1 GCA_003566335.1 Cyanobacteria bacterium T3Sed10_344R1 | reverse complement strand
GCTGGTGCTGCCGAGTCGCCCCCTGTGGATTGAAACTGAGATTGACAGCCTCAGCCGGATTTTGAATGAGCTGCTGACCAATGCCCGCAAGTACGCCCGAGCCGGAACAGCAGTGACCTTAGTTCTCCAGGCTCCCCAAGATGCCTGCACCCCTGTTCAGCTCAGTCTGAGTAATCAGGGCTGCGGTATTTCAGCTGACGATTTGCCCCATATCTTTGACAAGTTTCGCCGGGGTAGTGGGGTTACCCAGCAGGCCGTGCAGGGAACTGGGCTAGGGCTAGCGCTAGTCAAGTGTCTGGTGCAACACCTACAGGGCGACATTACGGCCCAAAGCCAGCCCCTGAATCAAGATGACGATTGGCAGACGACGTTCACCCTATCCCTGCCCCCGGTGGCCCGGCCTTAGTCGAACCGCGTTGCCTGTGATCAAGCCCCTGCCTCCGGGTACTCTAAGGCTATATAGACGTGAGCGCTAAGACTGCGATCGCACCCCGCCCGACTCGCCACTTACTTCAAGCGCTGGTTTTGAGCGCATTCTGACCGGGCAAAACCTAGCCTGGGACTTCCGTTAAAGCCAGGTAACGTTTTATTCTCAGGACGGGCGATCGCAAAAATCCCTAAACAAGACAATTTAAGCTGGACTTGGTTTAGGTAACGCCCGCTTCACTCAATTCAAATTACTATCCCCAGCCAGCCTTAATTGACGGCTTTTGTGCCCGTGTCCCAAACCTCTTCTTCTGACCCAACGCCTCTCTCCCCAGACAGCGCCCCAAGCGCATCAACTGCGGGCTCTAACGTTGACGTCGTCACCGAGCGTCTGCAGGGACGGCAGCGACGGCTGACGGCCCGGGTTCAAGTGCCCTGCGCTGCAGAGCAGATTTGGCAGGTGCTGGTGGACTACGACCGCCTGGCGGAGTTTGTGCCCAACCTCACCCGCAGCCAGCGTATCCCCCATCCTGAGGGCGGCATTCGGTTAGAACAAGTGGGGGCTCAATGCTTTTTAAATCTCAAGTTCTGCGCCCGGGTGGTGCTAGACATGACCGAGCAGTTTCCTCAGAAGATCGGCTTTTCCTTGGTGGAAGGAGACTTCAAGCGGTTTGACGGAGCCTGGCATTTGGTTTCTCTCAGCCCAACCCTGACGGAACTGGTGTATGAGTTGGTGGTGCTGCCCCCGTTGGCGATGCCCGCAGGCTTAATTGAACGCCACCTGAGCCAAAATCTTAGTGAAAATTTAAGGGCAATTTATCGGCAGAGCACTGGGTTGCCTGCACCTGCTTAGGCTTGGTTAAACATCTCAGGGATCAATCCCATAAGTTATGAATTGAATCTAAACAGAACGTAACTGCGATCGCAAAACTGCGGCCAATCCCCTTAAACTAAAACTGATAAGGTTGATACCGAAAAAGAAAATTGCGAGGGGATCGCTGGTGATCTGGGTTGCGGTAATAGCGGCAGGATTGGTGGCCTATCTGCTGGGATCAATTCCCACAGGCTACTTAGCGGGGCGAGCATTAAAAGGCATCGATATCCGTCAGCACGGGTCTGGCGGCACCGGAGCAACGAACGTGTTGCGGACGGTCGGCAAGGGGGCTGCAGTGGCCGTCTTGTTGATTGATTTAGTCAAAGGAGCCCTGGCAGTGTTAACTGCCAAGGCCGTGTTTTTAGGCTTGGCTGAGACATCCCTGGGGGCAGACTGGTTGCCCTGGGTGATTACCTTGGCAGGGCTCATGGCGATCATCGGCCACAGCCGGTCAATTTGGATTAACTTTACCGGCGGTAAGTCCGCCGCGTCAGGGCTTGGGGTGCTGCTGGCCCTCTCTTGGCCGATCGGGCTAGGAGCCGCTGCGGTATTCGCCACAGTGCTGCTGAGCAGTCGAATTGTGTCCCTAGGCTCGATTGCCGCTGCCCTATCGGCGGCGGGCTTGATGGTGATTTCGCAGCAGCCCCTGCCTTTCCAACTGCTGGCTATTGCCGGGGGATGCTACGTGATCATTCGTCACCGCACCAACATTGAGCGAATGCTGGCAGGCACCGAACCTCGGCTGGGCACCAAGCCTGCAAACAGTAATTAACCGTGAATTAACCGCGTCCGCCGTAGCGTCCCCAGCTCAGGAACGCCGTCACCACGTAGAGCACAATCACCGATCCAATGATGGCTGGGATGATGGCGACGCCCTGGAGTTGATAGTCCAGCAGATCAAGCTGGAAACTATATTCTGACGCCAGGAAATTAACGACCCATTCCCCCAGAACAACCCCCACTAAACCAATCACCACCAGGCCAACAATTTTGCCCGGGATGCGACGGGGAACCAGCAGGTTAGCAATCCCAGCACAGACGATCGCGATCACAACTTGAACCAGTAGTCGCGTAATGTCCATGGCACTTCCTTCTTTCCTTGAAGATACTTCTCTTTAAATTGAGATCTAGGGCAAAAGACCCTATCCGGAAATCAGCCAGGGATTTGAGTTGAAAGATTCAGAACAAATTTGGGCCAATCTCCTGAATTTAGGATGCCCAAATTTGCCCCCAAGTTATGCCTCTCTAGCTTAAGGGCAGAATTAGAAGCTTAAGGGCAGAATTAGAAATGGGTTCAATCTAGCAATAACGCAGGCTGAGTCAAGCAGGTCTAGCCATTGCCCAACGCCTTGGATCGGTCACAGGCAGCCTGAACTGCTTCAATCAGGGCTGATCGCAATCCTGAGCGCTCTAGTTGTGCCACCCCGGCAATTGTGGTGCCGCCAGGACTAGCAACTTGATCTTTCAGTAGGGCTGGATGTAGGTTGGTTTCGGCCATCAGTTGAGCGGTGCCCAGTACGGTCTGGAGGGCAAGCTGGGCTGCGATCGCACGGGGTAAGCCAGCCGCAACGCCGCCATCGGCTAAGGCTTCAATCATTAGGGCCACATAGGCAGGGCCAGAGCCTGAGAGCCCAGTCACCGCATCCATCAGAGATTCTGAAACTTCGACCACCTGGCCGACCGCCCCGAAGATGCGGTGAGCTTGGGTGAGTTGATTGGGCTGGACGTGGGTACCGGCTGCGATCGCAGTCATCCCAGCCCCCACCGTCGCCGGGGTGTTGGGCATCGCCCGCACCACTGGCCAATCCGGCACAGCCTGCTCAAGCTGGGATAGGGTCACCCCAGCCATAATCGACAGCAGCAGACAGGGCGTGGTTGCTGCCTGTAAATCCGGCACCACACGCTGAAAAATTTGAGGCTTCACCGCCAACAGCAGCACCTCGCACTGATTAACCAGCGCTTGATTATCTGCCGTGACAGCAACGCCATAGCGATCCGCCAGCGCCGCTCGCCGCGCTTCACTCGGATCACTCACCCTAACCTGGGTGGGCTTGTAGATATCTGCACTAAGAAGGCGGGATAACAGAGCTTCCCCCATTACCCCGCCGCCAAGGATGCCAAGTTGAGACGTCAATTAACCAGAGTCCCTTTAAACAGTTCGACAATGATCACAGACCTTCAAGCCCAGGATTTTATCCCAATCCCGTTCTGCCTGAAATCATTGAGCGGGTCAAGCTACCGGTTTAAGCCATGCGAACTTGCTGTTCGGCCCAAGCGGGAGTCGGGGGAGCCTGGCGCGGAGCCGGGGTGGGGATGGTTTGAGGCTGGGGAGCGCTCAGATCTTCGTCGATGTCGGTCTGGGTGCTGACCTGGACGCAGTTGGGGGTAAACAAGAAGATGCTTTCGCCAATCCGCTCTTGATGACCATCCATGGCGTAGGTTCCCCCGGCCACGAAGTCCACGGCCCGCTGCGCTTGGTCAGGATCCATCACCGTTAGGTTCAGAACCACAGACTTACGCTCCCGCAAGGCTTGGATTGCCTGGGGCATTTCTTCAAAGGAGCGAGGCTCCATCACCATTACTTCCGACATACCGTTAATCGCTCCAGGCATACCAATTACATTGTTCATGGAAGTCATTCCAGGGTCTGAAGATACCATCCGTTCTCGTACTGGGCGTCGCCGAGCCCGAGCGTCGTCAGACGCCACGGCTTGGGGCATTGCTTGGGGCATCGGCTGCGCCATCGGTTGCGGCTGCTGATTTTCTTCTTGGTAGAGCGACTGATACTCTTCGCCTTCTACCTCGTCATATTCATATTCATAATCTGCCGGGTCATTCAACCCGACAAAGTCCCGCAGTTTTGAAAAGAGATTGCTCATAGCTAACACTCCGTCACGACTATCGTTCACTTGGCCTGGATGCCGCTGCTGATTGTAGTTCACTAGCGGCTAATCCACACAAATTTAAAACACCAGTTTTAGAAATTGGGTTGATTAACGGGCCAGGGCAGCGGGGAAGCAGTCAATCCCTCATGCGGGACGGCTGAAGAAGATCACTCAGCCTCAACATTAACCCGCAATTAACCCGTAGGGGCTTGGTCTCGAACCCAGGGCTATCACAGTCCAGGGAATCTCAACGGGTTAAGGTCTAAGGCCAGTAGCTTAAACGCCACAACCATAACCTCAGAGGTCAAGTTCCACAAGGGGTAATCCCTCTGAAGGAATAATGAGTCAACAGTATACATGAAATACTCAGAATCCCCAGGCGATTAATATTTAGTAAAAAAATTAATCTTTTTGCCGTGATTCATCAGGTTGCTTATTGCTGCGATCGCAGGTTATGGCCCAACCTAGGGGTTAGGCGGTGTTGGTCGAGGCCCGAATAACTCCGTACCCAGGCGAATCATAGTCGATCCTGCTGCGATCGCAAGGGAATAGTCAGAAGACATCCCCATTGAGAGCTGATCAATGTGAATTCGGCTAAACTGCTGGCGATTGATTTCCTCAGCTAATTGCTGCCCCTGAGAAAACACAGCCCCAGCCTCCGACTCGCTCAGGTTAAGGGGCGGGATAGTCATCACCCCCCGCAATTTCAGGTGCTCAAGCTGATCCAGTTCTGGCAAGGCTGCCCAGAGTTCATCCACATCAAAGCCATACTTGGGCGGATCGGGCACCAGCTTCACCTGTAGACAGCACTGGGGCTGAATTTCAAACTCAGCGGCCAAAGCGTCCAGGCGTTTCGCTAGCTTCAGGCTATCCACCGAATGAATCCAGTCGAACTGGGTAATTGCCTTGCGCGCCTTATTGGACTGCAAATGACCGATTAAGTGCCAGCGAATATCCGGCAGGTCAGCCAGGGCTTCCTGTTTATCCAGGGCTTCTTGCACCTGGCTTTCGCCAAAGTCTCGCAACCCCAGCTGATAAGCGGCCCGCACCACTGAAGCAGGGAATTTCTTGGTCACGGCAACTAAGCGCACGTGATCGGGTACTGCTGCTTGGAGGGCAGACAGGCGCTCAGCCAGACCAGTCACCCAGTCGTCAGGTTGATCGCTGTCCCCAGTCGGCATAACGCTTTCAGCCATAGAATCATCCGTCATAGGATCTGCCAGGGCTATCTGGGAAGCTAACTAGAAGACTAGCTAAGATGATTGCCACTACTGAAACGTCTGCTTGTAGGTCTTTTGCAGGCGCTCTAGTTCCACATGCTGTCCGGCACGGCGGAGCATCCTCAGGCGGTTCTCCAGCAGGATTCTGGCATCCCCGCGACCAACCGGCTCAAACAGGAGGCCATCGGCTCCGCCCGAGGTCACGAGAAAAAAGAGCCGCTGGGCATAGAGGGTGGCGAATAGTTCTTGATTTTCTTCAATCAGGCAGACCCGGAAGAGCAGTCCGAAGGTCGGGTGATTGAGGTAAGTTTCCACGCTCATTCAGGTTTAATTGAACCCGGTTAGTGACTGTTCCAAATACTTGCTGTCAAATCCTGCACCAAAGCAGGGGCCGTAAACGTTGTCTGCCAGCAAGCGCAAATTCCGATCCAAAACGGGTTTATAAAATCTGTTCGACTCAAGCAATTCTACGGGAATTGTGACATTGAGGGAATTTTTAGCCTGAGTAGGAGCCGCAGACAGTGGCTTAAGGGAAAGATGACGCCCCATCAGTCGCTGGAGTGCCGAGGGCCAGCCGTTGGGCTTCGGCTTTTTGCAGCGCCTCTTGCCATTCTCGACCCGGATCGCTGTCAGCGACAATTCCTGCCCCCACCTGGCCCCAGACGGTGCGTAGTCCCGTCTCTGGATCAGGATTGTCCACCAGCAGGGTGCGAATCAAAATATTCAGGTCGAGTTGGCCCCGCCAATCGAGGTAGCCACAAGAACCATAGAACAGGCTGCGGCGCTCGGGCTCTAAGTCGGCAATGATTTCCATGCAGCGTACTTTAGGACAGCCGGTAATTGTCCCGCCGGGAAACATCGCCCGAATCAAATCGATGGCGTCTTGGTCGGGCGCAAGTTCGCCGACCACGTTGCTAACCAGGTGCATGACGTGGCTATAGCGCTCAATCGTAAACAGTTCATCCACCTGCACCGATCCCCAGCGGCAGACTCGGCCCAGGTCATTGCGCTCTAGATCCACCAGCATGATGTGCTCGGCCCGTTCTTTGGGGTGGTTGAGCAGGGTTGTGGCGAGGGTGTGATCGGTCTCGGGGCTGTCGCCTCGGGGGCGAGTACCGGCAATCGGACGAGTTTGAGCCTGTTGCCCCCGGAGCTGCACCAGTCGCTCGGGAGAGCAGCTCACGACGGCTCCCCAAGGGGTTTGCCAATAGCTGGCGAAGGGGGAGGGGTTAATCCGCTGGAGCTGTTGATAGAGCTGCCAGGGCGGGGTGGGGCTGGTGGTTTCAAACCGGGCCGAGAGGTTGGCCTGAAAAATATCCCCGGCTTGGATGTGGGCTTTGGCTTGGCGGACGGCGGTTTCGTAGGCGCTGCGATCGCACCGCCAACGCAATGGCCCCAGCGCCACCTCAGCAGAGCTTACGGTTTGCGCCGCCGCCTGATCGAGGTCAGCCGCCATCTGGTCGAGTTCATCGGACCGAGTAACCGCTAGCCACAGATCCTGCCGCTGATGATCCAGCACCGCGAAACAGTCCGGCTCGTACCAAAACGCTACGGGGAACGGTAAGGGATCAGGCTGATGATCCGGTAACTGCTCAATTTCCCAGGCCAGGTCATAGCTCAGCCAGCCTAGCCAGCCCCCGGTAAAAGGCAAATGCGCTACCGCGTCCGGCACTTCAGGGGCAGCCGCTGCTAACCGCTGCTTCAGCAAGGGCAAAATCCCCCCCATCGCTGGCGTCCAGACCTGGGGCTGTCCTTCAACCTGTCGCGCCCTACCCGCACAGATCGAAAATCGGGCCGCTGTCGCCGGGGTGTCAGCGGGAACTGGGTAGGGACTTTCCAGCAGCGTAGCCATCGACTCATCCCCAAACAGGGCGGCAAACACCTGGGAGCCCGTGCGTTCAGCCAAGGGCAGCCGTCGCCAGTGCCAAGGGTGCAGGGACGGGATCGCCGCTGATGGAACCTGATCCTGAGGGTAAAAATTCAGGGGTAAGGTCTCTGAGGTCAAAGAATTCCTCCCAATTCCAGCCGTCCCCACCAAAACAGCAGCAGCCCGCCCAGGGCCAGTCCATCCCAGAACCGAAACTTGAACTGATGCCACTGCACCCGATGTTCATTGGGGCTGGTAAACCCGCGCACTTCCATGGCCCCGGAGATTTGCTCAGCCCGCAGCAGCAGGTTTTGCAGCAACCGCTCGGCAATCATCATCCAAATCTGGGCAGCGCGGCGAAACCCCAGCTTTTTCCAGTTGATCGCCCGGGTGCGCACCGATCGCACCAGATTCTGCACTTCTTCGAGCACTAGGGGAATAAACCGCAGGGCCAGGGTCACGGTCAGGGCAATTTCCGTCACCGGCAGCCCCAGCTTCCGCAGGGGCCGCATTAGCACTTCCATCGCCGCCGTAATTTCCTCGGGGGCAGTGGTGAGCAAAAACAGGTTGGTGGCGTAAATCAAGGTGAACAGCAGGGTACTGACCCGAATGCCCAGGGCCACAGACTGCTGGGTAATGGTGATTGGCCCTTGCCGAAACAAAATATAGCGATAGCCAGTGGGCTGGGGCAGTTGGGGCAGCTCCTCTGCTGGGGGAAAGTCGGCGCTGTCACCGTCCCCATTCACTGCAACGGGCTGGGGCAACCGTGGCTGGTGACTAATCGCCAGACCATCCGGGGTCACCATAATCACCGTCATCACCAAGAAGCCCACCAGCAGCAGCCAGCCCATTTGCTGCTTCCACACCCGCAGAGGCACCCGGGCGGTCAGGGTGATCAAAATCAGCAGCCCCACCAGCACAATCCGCCAGGTGGCATTCGCCAAAAGCGGGGCGGCTAAAAAGCTCATCAGCCAGGCTAGCTTGGTACGGGCATCGAGCCGATGTAGCCAGGTGACCGGTTGTTCGAGATACAGCCCCAGGGGCAGCGATCGCAATAAATCCATCAGCGCAGAAACACGGTTTGGCGAGTCTTGGGGGATTCAGTTCGTCCGGGGCTAAACCTTAGTAGCCCGGTTGGCAGTCTGACGCTCCATTTCCCGCGTCTTTTTACCCCGCCACAACAGGCGAATCGGCGTGCCCTCAAACCCGAGATGCTGACGGAACTGGCGCTCGACGTAGCGGCGGTAGTTGTCCCCCAGCAATTTGGGATCGTTGACGAATAGGGCAAAGGTGGGGGGCTGACTGGTGACCTGAGTGCCGTAGTAGATTTTGCCCTGGCGACCCTGGCGGGTAGTGGGCGGGGTATGCCAGCGGGCCGCGTCTTCCAGCACTTCGTTGACCACGGAGGTGCTGACCCGGCGGCGGTGTTGTTCCACCACCACGTTCACCTGATCCAAAATCTTGGGTAAACGTTGGCCGGTGTGGGCGCTGACAAAAATCCGTTCGGCCCAGTCCATAAAGTGCAGTCGGGCAACAATTTCGCGATCGACGGTGTAGATAGTGCGATCGTCTTTTTCCACCGCATCCCATTTATTAATCACCACAATGCAGGCTCGACCATCTTCAGCGATCCGGCCCGCTAGCTTTTGGTCTTGCTCGGTGACGCCGTCGAGGGCATCCACCACCAGCAGCACCACGTCGGCCCGGCGAATCGCTTTGAAGGCGCGGTTGATGCCGAAAAACTCGGGGCCGTATTCCACCTGTTTTTTCTTGCGGATCCCGGCGGTGTCGATCAGGCGGTAGCGATGCTCTCCCCGCTCAACCACCATGTCGATGGCGTCCCGAGTGGTGCCAGAAACTGCGCTAACAATGGCCCGATTTTCGCCGACAAAGGCATTGAGCAGGCTGGATTTACCCACATTGGGCCGACCGACGATAGCCACCCGAATTTCGTCGTCGTCTTCGATTTCGTCAGCCGGGGGCAGATATTCAATCAAGGCGTCGAGCAGATCGCCCGTGCCGCTGCCGTGGATGCCGGAGACGGGGTAGGGTTCGCCCAGACCCAGTTCCCAAAATTGGGCGGCTTGGGCTAAGCCCTGGTCGGGGGATTCACATTTGTTGACGGTCAGCAGCACGGGCACTTTTTGCCGCCGCAGCCATTGGGCGATGTCGCGATCGGCGTCGGTGGGGCCAGCTTGGCCGTCTACAACTAGGATGGCGGCTTTGGCTTCGACTAGGGCGGCTTCGGCCTGTTCGCGGATGTAGGGCAAAAATTCGGTGTCGTCGTCAAACACGAGGCCGCCGGTATCGACCACGGTGAACTGGCGATCGCACCAAAAAGCGGGGCGATAGGTGCGATCGCGGGTCATACCGGGCTGATCGTGGACGATGGCGCTTTGATCCCCAGCCAGACGGTTAACCAGGGTCGATTTGCCCACGTTGGGGCGGCCAATAATGGCAACAATGGGCAAAGGCATGGCAATGGGTCAGGCTTAGGGCTGAGGAGATAAGGCTAGGGATAGAAACTCCATTGTAGTCAGGTTGCTCCCTCCCCAACGGCTTTTATATCTATAAATCCGCCACTCTGCCGAGTTAGACGGTTTTAAGCCCCTGCCAGAATTCGGTTTTCGAGGTGAGGACTGGGGTGAAAGTGGAAGGGGTTAACACCATCGTTTACGCCTTGCATCAACGTCCGAAAGCCTGATCAACCGTTAAGGTCAAGGTCGGTAAGGCCGCAGACACAATGGCATCTGGCCCCCGGAGCTGCTGCATTTCGTATTCCCCATCCACCAGGGTACAGACCGTAAACGTCGGTTGTTTGGGCGACCCGATGAAGCGCCGTCCGCCCAAACCGAGGTAGTCGATAATCCAGTATTCCGGAATGCCGAGGGCTTCATAGTCGGCAAGCTTGATCAGGTAATCATCTCGCCAGTTCGTTGAAACCACTTCCACCACCAACTTAAGGGAAGCGCCAGCGGTGATCACCGATTCACGTTCCCAGCGGGGTTCCGTTGCGATCGCACCCTGATCTAACACCGCGATATCTGGTTCATAGCCAGTATTGCTAGCCGTTTTGATCACACACTCTTTCGGAATAAAATACGGCTGCTGCGCCTGCCGGATTATCAGCCCCAGTTCAAAGGCCAAATCCCCCGCAAGTTTAGAGTGCTTCCCTTTCGGCTTGGGCATTTCGACGATGATCCCTTGTCTTAGCTCGTAGCGATTTTCTGAATTCTCTGGATACCATTCCATGAATTCGTCAAATGACAAGGGGGGTATATCAGTGACTGCCACCATTGCGATCGCATCTCCCAGCACGCCTCTGACCTCAATTCTAAATCACCCAGATTTAGGCACTATTTCAGCGTGCCTAGTCGGGCTTTAGTGTCCCGGCGGAGTTGGGTGGCGATGCGAAACATTTCCTGACCGCTATGGAGATAGCTGTCGTCGTAGCTGGTGGTGAAGCACTCTAGTTCATCAATGCCGTCCCCCAGTTGACCGATGCAATAGTAGAGATGGGCCGCCCCCCCCGCTGCCGTGGATGGGTTGGGCATGGAGCGAAACCGGGTTTCTGCCTGCTCTAGCCAGCCTCGGCAGGTGGTCAG
>PXDR01000342.1 GCA_003566335.1 Cyanobacteria bacterium T3Sed10_344R1 | reverse complement strand
TATCAAACCTATCTCTGGAACAGTTGGGGCATCGAGCAAGCCGTCACCTGGACATGGTTCGGGCTGCCCTTAGCAAACTGGTTCGTCGGTCATGGCCTCCAAATTCTCCTGCTGGGCACCCTGGCCTTTTGGCTCTGGCAGATGCTGCATCGGGCCTATCAACAGCCCAGCGCCACCCCCCTCAGCAAGCGCCAAAGCTACGGGCTGTCTTTGTCTCTCTTTATCCTCAACCTGGGCTTTTTTATGCCCCTATCGAGATCAGTCGATGAGAGCATTGCGGTCTTGGGATTGGTGCTGATGGTGGCCCAAGTCTGGGTTGTGTTTGCGGTGCTGTCGTTTACCCTGCTGCCCGGTCGTCAAGCCCTACTGGACTGGAGCCACAGTCAGCGGCTAAACGGGGCAACTCGTCCCAGCAAAATAGCCGATTGGCTCCTAGGGGCACAAAGTCCGGGAGTCGCTGCGATCGCAGTTAATGTCGGCCTCATGCTGCTACTCACCGCCCTCTGGGTGCTGATGTTACCCCCCAGACTGGCGCAGATTTTTCAAGCCTCACCAACCCAACCCGGCACCCTCGGCCAAGTGCTGTGCAGCCTAGGCATCACCGCCCTAATGATGGTGCTGTACGCCACCCTGGCCCAGCGGATGCTGCTGCTGAAAACCCCCAAGCGGGTGACCTGGGCCAAAGGTGCCGTCGCCCTAACTGCCGGAATCCCAATCCTGTGGGGCGGCTTCCTAGGGATCACAACCGGCGGTAGCGGCCTAGCATTTCAGCTTTGCTTTTTGTTCTCACCCATTCCCTGGGTGATGTTAAGCGGCGAGTTTACCCTGCCCCTCAGCAGTGTGTTAGTCGTCATGGGCTTTCAAGTGCTCCTGATTGGCCTCTTAGGGCGCGAGCTGGTCAAAAGCCTCTTGTCCCCCGCCCGCGCCCCCCAAATTCCTAGCATTTCTGCCAATTAGTCCGGATTAACTCGGGTGCCCCCCGTTTTCTTGACGGGCCAATCCCCTGATTTATGCGAAAGAGTACGCAGTTCAGCGGATTATTTTCTCGCAATGTCCGCAAAAGTGCGGGAAAATGTTTGAATCAGGGTAGTGGTTGGTTGAAAAGCTGTTTGAAAGATCGCCTCCGCCAACGGCCCTCGCAGGCAGCTTCCAGTCTCTAAACAGCGCTTAACGCCTCCCCAGGTTCAAATCCCTAGCTTCAAACAAGAAGCTGCTTTGGTAAAAGCTGTTTTCAGGGAGCGTGTTTTGAGGAGGCTAGACACAGCCAGCCCAGGTTACCCCTGTAAGCCCAGCCGCCTAATCAAAGACCACCGGCCAGCTTCACTGGATGTCCCGCTGTATTCGCCAGCTCCCCTGTAGGGGTCTTCTCCGGTCTTATAGTGTTTGTTCCTGTTTTGCCCCCAAAATCAATCGTTTCAGCCCACCCCCTGGCCGATAGCCTGTTGGATAGCTCGTCCACGTCAGGCCCCAAAAAACTGGGGGTAATCTCCGCTTGGTTTCAGTTTGCCTATAGCTTTGGTCGCCAACAGCGCTTAACTGGCCGCTTTGAAGGCGACTTACTGCGCAATCGTCCCAACATCGTGTTCAACCTGCGCCAGCTTCAGGCCACCTATCGCACCCCCGAAGGACTGACGCTGCGGTTTGACCACGGCTTTGGTCAAGTCAACCTAGAGTCCCCCGAAGTTTTACTCTCCGGAGCCAACGCCGGAACTGGCGCAATATTCAGCATCAACTATCGCTGCAACGATGCCGTCGTCTATGGCGGCGACAGTGGCCGCTGGCTCGCCTCCGGCTGGCAACCCCAAAGCTGGTGGATCAAACAGCTCACCAACCGATAACGCCACTTTATAAATTCTGCGCTCTGTAAATTCTGTGCTTTATATTTGTGCTTTATAAATTCTGCGCTCAGTCAATCCTAAATTGACTGACAAAACCTCCTGCGTAGGTTGGGTGTAACGCAGTGAAACCCAGTGAAACCCAACAACACCAAGAGTTTGCTGGTTTCCGTCACCCTTGCCCCAGCCAACAAGCTTACTCCTCACGGCGGAACCAAGCGGCCAGCGCTACAGCCAGAGCATCGGCAGCATCATCAGGTCGAGGAATGCTATCTAAACTCAGCTCTCGCATCACGGCGGTTTGCACCTCAGGTTTATCCGCATTGCCGTGACCAGTCAGCGCCTGCTTGATTTGAGCCGGGGTAAATTCAACCGAAGGCAGCTGATGCTGAGACAGCACCAGCATCAGTACCCCTCGGGCTTGGGCGACCAGAATCGTGTTGCCCATGCGGTAGAAAAACAGCTTTTCGATCGCAACTTTGTCAGGCTGCCATTGCTGGATCAGGCTATGCAGGTCATCGTAAATGGTGCAGAGTCGCTGACCCACCGGGGTTTTAGCCGGAGTTTCGATGATGCCATAGTCCACCACGGTCACCTGGGCATCGCGATCGCCGGTTGTGACCACGTCAATCAGGCCAAACCCCAGAATCGCCAACCCTGGGTCTAAGCCTAAAATCCGCTGCTTCATCGCTGAGGTGACCCCACTGATCCAAGGCTCTCATCTTTGCATATCCCTGAACGGCCTTTCTCCAAACCAGGCTCTGGGAGTTCTGGGAGGCGCTGGCTCACAAGCCCTGCCCTATCTCTGGCAGCTAAGCAAGGGCTGAATTCGCCCCAGATTCACCGAAATTTACCCAGATTAACCAGAATCTAGAGCGCGGTTGAGGGCAACTGCGAGTAAGCTAAGACCGATAGTCTTGCAAGCGGGAGCGGCTGGTATGAAACTGCGGCGGCAATGGGCGTTGATGCTGGCGGGGTTAACCCTGTGCTTGGTGTTGGTCAGTCAGGGAATTCGGCAATGGCAACTGGCTCCAGCCATCGCCCAGGAGGAACTGGAACAGGTCGATCCAGAAGAGACCCCAGAGGATGCGCCAGCCGAAGACCTAGACGCAGCGCCAGACGCGGCTGAACCTGAGGCAACTGAGCCAGACGCAGAAGAGGCGGCTGAACCATTGGCCCTGGGCGGCAGTTATGACGACCCCCAAGGCCGCTACCAGGTCGCGATCTTGAATGGATTTAGCGTCAATACCTATGCCGGGTCGCCCGTGTTTGAGGCGGCAGATGGTCGCTTGGCTTACACCGTAGTGACGGTGCCGATTGCGCCAGACTCGGATGAGCCGGTGGGGACGGTGACCGATGCCACCCTGGCCCAGGTGGCGCGGGATACGTTTGGCGATGGGGAAGGCTTTCAGACGACGGGATTTCAGCAGCTCGACGAAGGCGGCATCCAGATTTCTTGGCTGGGCAGCCTCAGTCAGGGGGGCTCTACCCAAGGGATGCAGGGGGTGATTTTATCCCGCCAGGCCAACAACCAAATTTATCTCTTGGCATTGGCGGCGACCCCAGAGGGGTACGATCAGATCGAAAGTGCGATCGCAACCCTCGCGCCCACCCTAGAACTGCTTTAGTCCGATCTGCCCCCTGCGAACCCGTGAATCCAGACGTTGAACTGCCCCGCCTGCACGATTTAATGCCCGCCTCCGGGCGGATGATGGCTGAGGTTGTCAGTCAGCCCAGCCAACCCAGCGTGATTTCGGCTCCTATGCCGCGACCGTGGCAACGCCGCTATCCAGTTAAGGTCAACCTACAGCTCTGGGCGCAATTGCCCGAGCCCCAGCGCGACCTAGCTTTTCTGCGCCAAGTCTGCTGGCTGACTGCGGTGCGTCTATTTAAGCCTGACCTGTACCAGGGGTTGACGGTGGCCGGGCTGGTGGGGGGCTTGGTTGAGCTCTCCCAACTCGATGCCGTAGGCGCGCTGACGGCGGGGGGGCTGGGGGCGCTGGCTGGTGTTCAGGCGTGGCGCAGCAGTCGCGGCCCCAAGGCCGAACTGCGGGCGGACGAGGCGGCAGTTCAGGTGGCCCTACGCCGGGGCTACAGCGAAGCCGACGCCGCCCGCCACCTACAGGCGTCAATTGAGTCGATTGCCTATGTAGAAGGGCGATCGGGGCTTAACTTTGTCGAGTTAATCCGCAGCCAGAATCTCCGCAGCCTGGCCGGGATGTCGGCGGTGCCGGTGCCGGACGAACTGCGGCAACAGCGATAAGGAGTCCAGGATGGCATTAGTCGAGCATCCCCAAAACGTGGCTCCAGAGCCGCATCCGACGGTGGCTGAACCGACGGCGGGTTGGCACGGCAGTTTGGCCCTGGACTTAGTCTGCCGCCGGGGGGGCACGGTGCCTGTCAGCCAACGCACCCAAGCCCCGCTGAAATTGCAGCGCCCCTTTTATCCAGAAGGGCCAGCGGTCTGTCACAGCACAATTGTCCATACTGCTGGGGGGCTGGTCGGCGGCGATCGGCTAACCCAGAGAGTTCACCTCGGGGCGCAGAGCCAGGGGTTGATTACCACGGCGGCGGCAGCCAAGGTGTATCGCTGTCCGGGGGCAGCAGCGCAGTTGCACAGTCACCTTCGTCTAGAGGCCGATGCTTACCTGGAGTGGTTGCCCCAGCCCACCATCGTATTTAACGGCAGTCAGTATCGCCAGACCACTCGGGTTGACCTAGCTCCCGGCGCGCTGTGGTGGGGCTGGGATCTGCTGCGGTTTGGTCGCAGTGCTCGGGGTGAGCGGTTTGAGCAGGGGGAAGTGCGATCGCACCTCGAAGTTTGGCGACAGGGTCGGCCCCTATGGCTTGACCGTCAGCAGTTGCTGGGCGGCAGTGCGGCCCTCACCAGCCCCCACGGTTTGGCTCAACAGCCCGTCGTCGGCAGCTTTGCCCTAGTGGGCCAGGTTGTCCCCCCAGACTGGGTCAATGATGCCCGGGCGCTGTGGCTGGGGGAGCCGACAGAAATTGGCGTCACTCGGCTAGCAGAAGGGCTGCTCTGTCGCTATCGCGGCGCGTCAACTGCCGCCGCCCAAGCTTGGTTTGTCGCCGTCTGGCAGCAGTTACGGCCTAAAGTGCGATCGCGCCCCGCCTGCATCCCCCGAGTTTGGGGCGTCTAAAAGGCAGTACAATCCCCGCAAAGCACCCAGTTTCCAGGTTCTGTTTGCCCCGACCTCCTTCACTCCTGCTTCTTTGTCCTATGCAACTTTCCCCCCAAGAAAAAGACAAACTGTTGATCTTCACCGCAGCCCTAGTCGCCGAACGCCGCAAAGCCAGAGGACTCAAGCTCAATCATCCCGAAGCAGTCGCTTACCTGTCCGCCGCTATCCTAGAAGGAGCGCGGGATGGGCGCAGCGTGGCCGACCTGATGCACTACGGCACCACTTTGCTCACCGCCGATGACGTGATGGACGGCGTGCCCGCCATGATTCCCGATGTCCAGGTTGAAGCCACCTTTCCCGATGGCACCAAACTGGTCACGGTTCATTCCCCCATCCAATAAAGCTTCAATAACGTGATGGCGCTGGGGTAGAGTGCTTTGACTGACCTACCCCGGCCTGTTGCGCGGGTATCGTTATTTATCTCTGTAGCCCCATGTCCCCGGCCTCTTCCTCTGATTTAATCCTCACCGAGGCCCAGCGCCGCGACTTGCTCACCCAGGTGAGTAAGACCCTAGATGCCTATGTGCTGCCAGAGCGGGCTGTGGCAATTCAACAGGATATTCAGCAGCGCCTAGCTGATGACGGCTACAGCGACATCACCAGCGCCCAGCAGTTGGCCCATACCCTGACCGTGCAACTGCAAGAACTGAGCCAAGACCCGCAACTCCGCCTGTACTTCAGCCCTGATCCGCTGCCTGATTTAGCGCCCCGTGCTCAGCCCACCCCGGCAGAACTGGCCCAAGAACAGCATCGCAGCAGCCTACGGAACTTTGACATCAATCGTCTAGAGCGCTTGGGGGGCAACATTGGCTATTTGGGCCTTTATGGCCTAGAAGCCCCAGAATTTGCCGGAGATACCCTGGCGGCGGCCTTTACCTTCTTGGCCCATACCGATGCCCTAGTCATCGATCTGCGCCACAACAGCGGCGGCTCTCCGGCAATGGTGGCGTTGCTGTGTAGCTATTTGCTGCCCCCTTATCCGGCCACTCATCTCAACGACCTGTACTGGCGGGATGAAGATCGCACCCAGCAATGGTGGACAATTCCCCATCTGCCTGCCCCCCGCTACTTAGAAAAACCGGTCTATTTGCTGGTTCATGCGGGCACTGGATCTGCGGCAGAAGAGTTGGCCTACACGCTGCAACAGCTCAAGCGGGCGACGGTTGTCGGCGAAGCCACCCAGGGCAGCGCCCACCCAGGTCGCGGGTTTCGTTTAGGGGATCATTTTTGGATGTTTGTGCCCACGGGGCGCACCATCAACCCAATCAGCGGCACCAACTGGAACGGCACCGGGGTGATTCCTGACGTCAAAGTCCCGGCGGAGCTCGCCCAGTCAACCGCTCAACTTAAGGCGATTGACGGCCTGTTAGGGGCCGCCCAAGACGCCGCCTTGGTTCGAGAACTCCAGCAGGTGTCTGCCTTGGTTCAACGCAAACTCAACCAGCAGCGGCAAGATCTGATTAGCCGCCTCACCCAGCCCGGCAGCTAAATAATTGAAGTTTTGAGGCTATCGTAGAGCTACCTGAGGGTGCACATCCGGTCTCTCTACAATGCGCTAGCCCCATATGGTCTGAATCTGCAAGAATGTCTCTCATTGATTTTCGCGAAGCGAGTGCTTGGCACTCAACTGGCGTGGTCTTGGGGGTGTATCCATTTCGCAACGCTATGGCTCTCTATCCGCCGGGTCTTTCTCCCGGAAAAGAAAACGGTGAGCTGAATTTATACGGTAAGGACTGTCTCATCCCCAAGGATCATGCATGCGTCGAACCTTGGAGAGAAGGTAACTGTTCCCTGAGCAGCACTACAGGGGATATAGGGATAAAAACTACTCACCATGAAAGCTGTTAATACACCGGATTTCTATCTTTATTCATTCCTGTCTAACGTTCGACCGCTGAAAGCCAGTTATACGGCCAAGATTATGGCAGTGGCCTTCTGTGGCACCCATATTCCTCTATTAGCCTTGTTGCTGAGTTTCGTATTCTCCCAGTCTTATTCAAGCGAGATTGCGATTCGGGTTCTGGTGATTGCGCTAAGCTCAACATTGGGTGGAACAGCTATCACGCTATATGCATTAAACCTATTATTGGCTCCAGTTAAGGCGACGTCTAATGCCCTGCGAGACTACAATAAGTCTCAAAAGCTACCTGAGTTGCCAATGCATTTTGAGGATGCTGCTGGCACGCTCATGGCAGATACTACGCTGACAATCAAGCAGTTGGATGAGCTGATTGACTATATTGCTAATTATGATGATGTGACTCGGTTACCGACGCGAGGTCTATTTTGCAATCGCTTAAAGCTCCAGATTTCTGAATCTCAAAGTCATCAAAAGATGACAGCCTTTTTTGTGATAAGGATTGACGACTTCGCCAATCTTTCTCGCTCTATGGATTTCAAACTGGTTAATGAAATACTACAGGTGATTGCCCAGCGACTAAGTAGCTCTATCCTTGCGACTGATCTTATCGGCTATCTCAATACTGGGGAGTTTATTATTGCTCAGGTTGACTTTCCCGTATTAGAAATGGTGATTAGTCTAGTCCGTACTCTATTAGATGCTGTTGCCAAAACAGTCTATGTAAGCGGTAAGCCAGTTCATCTAACGGCCAGCATTGGGATTACGATTGCGAGTAGCAGTTCTTTTTTAAAACCCCATGGAGTTGATGAGATATTGCAGCAGGCGCAGGCTGGACTTTATCAGGCTCGGATGAAAGGACGCGGACAGTATCAGTTTTATTCTCCTGAGATTAACGCCAAGCTTGAGGCCGATCTGATGCTGGAGCAAGCTTTGCATCAAGCTTTATTGAAAGAGCAGCTTCAGGTCTACTATCAGCCTTTGGTTGATCTTAAGACTGGACAAATTACAGCGATGGAAGCACTTGTCCGTTGGCATCATCCTAGTTTTGGCATGATTTCTCCAGCTCGCTTTATCCCGATTGCAGAAGCCAATGGTCTAATTTTAGAAATTGGAGAATGGGTGCTGAGAACGGCCTGTGCCCAAAATCGCTGCTGGCAATGTTCAGGTTTACCTCATATCCGAGTTTCAGTTAATTTGTCAGCTCGGCAGTTTGAGAAAGCCAACTTGGTTGGTTTTGTGCGGCAAACGCTGTTTGAGACAGATCTTTCACCAGAATACTTAGAGTTAGAGGTGACTGAGAGCTTTTTGATGGCTGATGTAAATATGTCTATCCAAACCCTACGTGAACTGGGCGATCTAGGGGTTGAGCTAGCTTTAGATGATTTCGGTACGGGTTATTCATCTTTGAGCTATCTCAAAGGCTTTCCGGTGAATATGCTCAAAATTGATCAATCCTTTCTTACGGATGTGACAGTTCAGGTTGATAGTGCTGCGATCGCAGAAGCCATCATCTCACTAGCTCGAGTATTGAACTTGACTACAACTGCCGAAGGCATTGAAACCGCCGATCAACTCGCCTTTCTCCAGCAACATGGCTGTACAGAAGGACAGGGATTTTATTTCGCTCGGCCTCAGCCAGTTGAAGACGCCACCCGCATCCTAGCGGGCGGTTTTGCAGATCTAGTTTTGAGTTAACCGTTCAAGTTAACTGAAGGAATTAAACAGGAATTCAATTTATGGTTAACATAACCATAAGTCTGTTTTTGGCGACCTATGGTTCGTATCGCTCTTTTTGGCACCAGCGCTGATCCGCCCCATCGGGGTCATGGGGCCATTTTGCAATGGCTAGCCACTCAATTTGACCATGTGGCGGTGTGGGCAGCCGATAATCCGTTCAAGCGCGATCAAACCCCGCTGGCCGATCGCACGGCCATGCTACAGCTTTTGGTCGAAGATTTATCGCCCCCGCTCAACGGAGCCCCCCAGCGAGTCGCCGTGCATCCAGAGTTGAGCCATCGCCGCACGGTGGTTACGATTGAACGGGCGCAGCAGCGTTGGCCAGAGGCAGACCTGGTGCTGGTTGTGGGGGCTGATATTGCCCAGCAGTTGCCCGAGTGGTATCGAGTCACCGATATTTTTGCCCAGGTGCCCATTCTGGTTGTGCCCCGCCCTGGATATCCCCTCAGTGCGGAGACCCTGGATCAACTGCGGCAACAGGGGGCTAGGGTTGCGATCGCAGACCTCCCAGAACAGCACGACGTTTCCTCTAGCGACTACCGGGCCACCGAAGAAATTACTGACCTGCCCCCCGTGGTGCAAGCCTACATCCACCAAAACCAGCTCTACCCATGCCCGGAAAACTCCAGAGAAAAGCAGCCGACCCGGTAGGGATGGCCGCAACCACCGTTCCCGACGAGTCTCCCGCAACCTCAGATCGCCCCCGTCCGCCCCTGGCCGATTTTAAGGTAGGGGTGGATAACGTTATTTTTTCAGTTGATTGCGATCGCAACCGCCTGCTCGTGCTGCTAATCCAGCGTAGCGAGCCGCCCTTCAACGGCAGTTGGAGCCTACCGGGAACCCTAGTGCGCCAAGGCGAATCCCTAGAAGCAGCCGCCTATCGGGTTTTGGCCGAAAAAATCCAGGTCAAACACCTCTACCTAGAGCAACTCTATAGTTTCGGTGGCCCCCACCGCGACCCCCGCGAAGTTCGCACCGCCTTTGGCGTGCGCTATCTCTCAGTCAGCTACTTTGCCCTAGTCCGCCTAGGAGAAGCGGCTCTGATCGGCACAAAGCCCCGAATGACCGCCTGGCATCCCCTCAACCAACTGCCCGCCCTAGCCTTTGACCATCGCGAAATTCTCACCTACGGCTACCGCCGATTGCGCAATAAGCTAGAGTACAGCCCGATTGCCTTTGACGTATTGCCCGAACAGTTCACCCTAGGGGACGTTTACCAGCTCTACACCACAGTCTTGGGCGAAGGCTTCTCTGACTACTCCAACTTTCGCGCCCGCCTGCTAAAACTGGGCATCTTAGAAGAGACCGGCCTCAAAACCTCCCGAGGAGCCGGACGCCCCGCCAGCCTCTATCGCTTTGATGCTGCCGCCTTTGAGCGCTGCAAAGAGAAGCCCATGGTGTTCATCTAGCCGATCGCTGACTGTTTTTATGGCTGATTATGCTGCTACCACCCGCTGCTTTGCCGCCCTTTGCTTTGGCGCGGCAGGGTTAGTGGTGGTGGTCGAACTGGGATTTAGTCAATCGCGCCCCTCGGCAGATCCCGCCCCCGTAGCTACCCAAGCCCCAGACGCCACCCTGCTTCAGGCTCCAGAATCAGCGGAGCCACCGCCTAAATTTGTCGGCAGCGGTCTCCACCAAGTGCAGATGGTCGTGTCCTTAAGCGCGCGACAGCTGACTGTCTACCGAGGCGGTTTACCGATTGCCCAGTTTCCAGTGGCGGTGGGACAAGACGACTGGGCCACGCCGACAGGTCGGTTTGAAGTCACCAGTCAGCTAGAAAACCCAGCCTGGCAGCACCCGATTACCGGCGAAATCATTGAGCCTGGCCCCGAAAATCCCCTAGGCTCCCACTGGATCGGCTTCTGGAGCGATGGCCGCTCCCTGATCGGCTTCCACGGCACCAACCAAGATAGCTCCATCGGCCAAGCAATCTCCCACGGCTGTATTCGCCTGCGAAATCAGGACATTGCCCAACTCTACGACTGGGTCACCCTGGGCAGCGAGGTAATTGTCCAGCCCTAGTGCAGCGTCAAGACTCCAGCCCTAGGCCGCTGCTTGGGCATAGGCCAGCTCTCCCAAAATATAGGTGTACTGAACAGCCCGGTCATCCCCCAACATCAGCAGGGCAAAGGCTTGGTCGGCCAAGGCGTCCAGGCTGGGGGGCCAAGCCCCGGCATTGCGTTGGGCCATCAGCGGCGTGGCCCGCAGGTTCAGCACAATAAAGTCGGCGGCATTGCCAGGGTTAAAGCTGCCCAGTTGATCCTCCAGGTTGAGGGCACGGGCTCCGCCCAGGG
>PXDR01000304.1 GCA_003566335.1 Cyanobacteria bacterium T3Sed10_344R1 | reverse complement strand
GGCGAAACCATCATCAAAGGGATGGGCGAACTGCACCTCGACATCAAGGTGGACATCCTCAAGCGCACCCACGGCGTGGAAGTGGAAGTGGGCAAACCTCAGGTGGCTTACCGCGAGTCGGTGACCAAGCAACTCTCTGACGGCTACGTCCACAAGAAGCAGTCTGGTGGTTCCGGTCAGTACGCCAAGATTGACTACATCATCGAGCCGGGTGAACTGGGCAGCGGCTTCCAGTTTGAGTCCAAGGTGACCGGCGGTAACGTGCCTCGGGAATACTGGCCTGCGGTGCAGAAGGGCTTTGAGTCCAGCATTGTTAAGGGTGTCATTGCTGGATTCCCCTGCGTTGACCTGAAGGTCACCCTAACTGATGGTGGTTTCCACCCAGTTGACTCTTCTGCGATCGCATTTGAGATCGCCGCTCGGGCCGCCTACCGTCAGAGCCTGCCAAAGGCTGGGCCTCAGCTACTAGAGCCGATCATGAACGTGGATGTCTTCACCCCTGATGACTACATGGGTGACGTGATTGGCGACCTCAACCGCCGTCGCGGCATGATCAAGTCCCAGGAAACTGGGGCCATGGGGGCTCGGATTAAGGCCGACGTACCCCTGAGCGAAATGTTTGGCTACATTGGCGACCTGCGCACCATGACCTCCGGTCGGGGCCAGTTCTCCATGTCCTTCTCCCACTACGCCCCTTGCCCCTCCAACGTGGCAGAGGTCGTGATCAAGGAAGCCAAGGATCGTCAAGCCGCCCTAGCCTCCTAGGCTCTCGGCTCCGAGTTCGACCTGGTAAGGGCTATCTGTCCTGCCAGGGCGGATTCCCCCATAATTAAAGCCCCGACAGATCCTGGTGATCTATCGGGGCTTTTCAGATTTAGCCAGCGGCGGAAACGCCTGTGGCCCTAGAAATTAAATCGACAGCTTGAGCTTAGAGCCGTGAACCTAAACAACAGAAGCATGGAGCAGGGTAGGGTGCATTCGCGCAGCAATGCACCGATGGCCTTGCGAATAATCCTTAAGATCAGCTGTTCGAGAAAGACTCCGTCTTGGGCTCAAACTTACCCGCGTGATCCTTCAGCAGAGAGCTGACCTGGGTCAGCACTTCATCATCGGTTCCCTTGCGCTTAATGGTCTGCCGTTCTGGGAAGAAGTCTGGGCGGTTGAGGTTACAGGAGATCGCTTCCTTCACCTGGCCCGAAATCAGATCAGCCAGTTCCTCGTGGGCTTTTTCTCGCTGATACGCAGCCCCTTCCTCCGTGGTGGCGTAAAGCGGCGGCAGCCGGTTGAGGGCAAAGGCTGCCACATCCCCCAAATCGAGGGTGCAGTCACTGGTGGCCTCGATCTCAGCTACGCGGGCAATGGCCTCAGTCAGCACCAGTTCTTCCATCACGTTGATGAACTGCTTGCGGGGAACGGCGACGACCTCGCCAGTCAATAGCGACCCCATCAGCCGATCGAGCGCCATGTATTCTTCGATGGACAGCTCAGAGGCCGTGTCACAAATTCGGCCTACTTCAGCCTCCATTGCGGGGGTGAGGTAGCCATCCTGTAGAGCTTGCTCAACAATCTTTTCAATACTCATTGCGGTCTATTTGCTCCTGGAGAACCCGGTGGTAGGGCACAGCGTTCTATCAAACACCGCGATCGCACTTTCCTTGATAGATACTGACCTTGCTAGATACTAATCTTGATAGATTCTTGATAGATCCTGATCTTGACAGATCCTGACCCAACGGTGGCTAGCGTCAGCAAGAGGTGCTACGGGCAGACACGAGAGGGCAACATAGGGACTGAGTGCCTTGAGTAGAAGCAGAAAACCAACGGTTTCCCATCCCCCTAACTTGCCCTTTACTGCCTAACCTTCACTTCCTACTAAGTTACCCACAGTTTATGGGGTGATGGAGACGACAGAAAGAATCTTTGCGCTTAGTTCATCTCCAGAATCATTTTTGATCACGTTTTATCGAGGCAGACGGCGACTGGTTACTGGCTGAGCATTTTCTGAACACTTTTGAACAACTTTTGAACCTCTGATTTTGAACCTCTGATGTATGGATGGGTACCCCGGCGCTAGTCAAACCCGTCGAAGCGCCAGGGGACTGGGTCAACGGAAACACCGTTGACGTAGAGTCCCCAGTGCACATTCGGCCCGGTGGCAAACCCAGTGGAGCCAATGCCGCCAATCACCTGACCTGCCTGCACCATATCGCCTTCCTGGACATCAAACCGGGACAGGTGAATGAAGACGCTAGAGACTCCCTGGCCGTGGTCAATACCCACGGTGTTGCCGTTGAGGGTAAAGCCGTCTTCCACCCGACCCACCAGCACCACCCGGCCAGCAGCAGGGGCGAAAATTGGCGACCCGGTGGGGGCCGCATAGTCTACGCCCCGGTGGTAGTAGTTCTCGGCAAAGACGCCGTTGTAGTAGCGCTGGATACCGTAGATGGAGGTGATGGCCCCATTACTGGGTCGCCGCATCGGCCCTGACCAGAATTTTTCGGGGGTGACTAAGTCCCGCAGCTGATCCATCCGGTCAAATTCGTAGTCGGTGCCCTGGAGGCCCGCCCGTCCAGGGGCAAGGGTGATGCGCTGGGTGGGAAAGTTGCGGTTGCGGATGCCCACGGCCAAATTGCGGGTTTCGTCTCCGCTGACCTGAATGGTCATGGAGCCAGGGCGGGTGATGGGGCTGGTGGGCACAAAGGCTCGGTAGCGGTTGTTGCCCACGGCAAAGGCGGGATAGGTTTCCCCGGCGGCGGTCACCGTTGGGGTCGTCGCCCCAGGGGCTGCCTGGATGACGACTGAAATGGTGTCCCCTTGCTCGGGATTGCTGGGGCTAATTTGTACGTCGTAGGCGTGGGCTGGAGCGTTAGCAAAGACAACCAGGAGTGCGATCGCACCGCCAAAGGCAACCCATAAACTGCGGCGCAGGTTCAAACCCGTCGCCACCGATCGCAACCAAGAGAACCGATCAAACACAGAAACCATAGGACAGGGATGCTCGCTAGAAGCTAGAGAAAATGGCTAACCATAACGGTTCGGGATCAAGGCGCACCCCTGAAGGCTAACCAGTGATCAAGAGCCGGGACAGGGGCGGAAAGTTCCAAATCAAAGACCAGATGGGGATTAGGCCAGGGGCTTAACGTAGGCCACGGCTCGCCACCACAGCAAAACTTGGGTGCCTGCGGAGTCTACACAGAGGCAGTGAGGATCTTGCCAGAGCAATACCCCAGCAATGGCCTCATTCGTCAGGAGATTGACTTCTACCTGCTGCTTGTCGCGGATATATCCCTGAAGTTTGCGTGTGCTGGGTAAGCCAGTTTCGAGTTCAACAGCCATAGCCTGTCCTTAAAGTTCACCTAAGCAAAAGGGGACAACCCCTGACGGCTAAAATAGCATTTGCGACATTCAGCAATTCATTTCCGCTAACTATCCGACGGATATCTGCGGAAATATTCAGTAAATTCATCCGGCGACGGGCTAATCCGGCCAGTTTCATTCAGCGGCGGGTTAGGCCGTCACTAGGTTCATCCACAGGCTCACTTCTGGATCTACGGCGCTATGGGCATTGATTTTTGTAAGTACCACGGTTTGGGCAACGACTTTATCCTGATTGACAATCGTCATCAGGCCCAGCCTCGTCTGACCTCTGAACAGGCGGTGCAGTGGTGCGATCGCCATTTTGGCATCGGGGCTGACGGGGTGATTTTCGCCCTGCCAGGACAGGATGACAGCGACTACACCATGCGGATCTTTAACTCCGATGGCTCTGAGCCAGAAATGTGCGGCAACGGCATTCGCTGTTTAGCCCATTTCATTGGTGGGCTAGAAGCCGCAGAGGGCAGCCCCCCAGACCTGCCGAAGGCGTATCGCATCCACACCCCAGCGGGCCTGATTACCCCCACCCTGCAGCCGGATGGCGACATCACGGTGGACATGGGCGAACCCCAGCTCTTAGCCAAGCAGATTCCCACCACCCTGGGGGCGGAAGCGGACAAAGTGGTCGATCAAGCCCTCGTAGTGGCGGGCAAAGCCTGGTCGGTCACCTGTGTCAGCATGGGCAACCCCCACTGCATTACCTTTGTGGATGACGTGGGGGCGATCCCCCTGGAGCTACTGGGGCCACAGTTTGAACATCATCCCGCCTTCCCCCAGCGCACGAATACGGAGTTTATTCAGGTGGTGCAGCCCGACTATCTAAAAATGCGGGTTTGGGAGCGGGGTGCGGGCATCACCCTGGCCTGTGGTACGGGAGCCTGTGCCGCTCTAGTCGCTGGGGTGCTTAACGGTAAGTGCGATCGCACCGCCACCCTAGAACTCCCTGGCGGCCCCCTTACCATTCACTGGTCGGCAGAGACGAACCGGGTGGCCATGACCGGCCCGGCCCAGTACGTCTTTCGCAGCAGTGCCCCGGCAGAACTACCGGCATGACAACTGGCATGACGATTGTTCTGACCAATGATGACGGCATTGATGCCCCGGGCATCTGGGCTTTGCGCCAAGCCCTAGATGCTCAAACCCCTAGCCTGGTAGTCGCCCCGCGTCTGCCCCATTCCGGCTGCAGCCACCAGATGAATCGGGGGGGTGCGATCGCAATTGAGCCCCGAAGCTCCGACGCCTACGCGATTGACGGCACCCCAGCGGACTGTGCCCGAGTGGGGTTAAGCCACCTCGCTCCTCAGGCCCGCTGGCTGCTATCGGGGATCAATGCTGGGGGCAATCTGGGGGCCGACATCTATGTGTCGGGCACCGTAGCCGCCGCCCGGGAGGCCACCCTGTTGCGGGTGCCGGGGATTGCGATTTCCCATTATATTCAGCGGGGGCGGGCGATTGACTGGGCCGTAGCCACCCGCCTAAGTGCCAAGGTGTTAGCGAAACTACTGCCCCACCCGCCGGAACCTGGGCAGTTCTGGAACGTCAACTTACCCCACCTCACCGCCGATAGTCCGGAACCCGACATCGTAATCTGTCCCACCTGTACCCAACCCTTGCCCACGGACTTCGTGGTCGAGAATCAGCAGTTTCGCTATGTGGGGAACTACGGACAGCGCCCTCGGGATCCGGGCGGGGATGTGGCGGTGTGCTTTGGCGGCAATATCACCCTGACCCAATTGCGACTGTGGTAGATAACCCGCCTGAACCCCGCTCTGGGCAACGACTTCACCCAGAACTGCAAATTCCGGGGGAATGATCCCGGTAGAATAGCAGGATGCTTGCTGGGGGTGTACAGTCCCCAAGTTGATTTCCTAAGCTCAAAAGCCCCTCTTGTGTCTTTTTTCCTCGGCCTATGGTTCAGTTGAATACCGGCCTGACCCTCTTCTTCAGCCTGCTGGTGGAAGCCATGCCGTTCCTGCTGTTGGGGGTGTTGTTCTCCAGCGTGCTGCTGCTGTTTGTGGATGAACGGCGGTTAATTGCCGCCATGCCTCGGAATCCGGCTCTGGGTGCGATCGCAGGCAGCTTGGTGGGGTTTATGTTCCCGGTGTGCGAATGCGGTAATGTCCCAGTCGCCCGCCGCTTGCTCAGTCAGGGTGCGCCCGCGTCGGTAGCGGTGGGGTTTCTGCTGGCGGCTCCAACGGTGAATCCGATTGTGATTTGGGCCACCTGGACTGCCTTTCGGGATCAGCCGGAGATTGTGGTGCTGCGGGTGGTGTTTTCCATGGCCATTGCCGTCACCATTGCCTGCGTGTTTAGCCTGCAGTCGGATTTATCGCCCTTGCTCAACCGAGGGGTGGCTAAGCTGCTGGCGACGACCGCCGTGCCGATTCCTGCCACTCCAACCCCAGCCCCGTCACCCCTGCTGCAGTCCGGGACGTTCTTGCTGCAAGCCCCTGGTACGCGGGTGCAGCTCGATACCCCAGCCGCCCTGAGTCTGCCGGACTCCCCAGTCAGCAAGCCCCTGCGGCTGCGAGTTCGACTCATGCTGGACAATATTGTTCAGGAAATGCGGGAACTGGGGGCAGTGCTGATTCTGGGAGCTGCGATCGCAGCCACGGTTCAGGTGGTTGTGCCCCGGGAAATTATCCTCAGCCTCGGCCAAGGCCCCATCACCTCAATTCTGGCCATGATGGCCTTGGCCTGGGTCGTGTCCATTTGCTCCACCGTGGACTCATTCTTTGCCCTGTCCTTTGCCTCGGTGTTTACCAGTGGCTCCCTGCTGGCCTTCTTGGTGTTTGGGCCGATGGTCGATCTCAAAAACATCAGCCTGCTGCTGACCCTGTTCCGCAGCCGCACGATTTTGTTCATTTTTCTTCTGGTGGGCCAGCTGACGTTTCTCCTCACCCTAATTGTCAACCTTTACATCAGTTAGCCCATGCGATTGAAGCGTCCCCGTAGACGGACTCAGCCCTTTCCTTGGCTGGATATCTTAGACTGGCTAGCGATCTTTGCCTTGGGCAGCCTGCTGTTGCACTACTGGATATCCGGCCAGCTCAGCGTCTTGCTTCACCCTGACTTTCGCTGGCTGTCCAACAGCGCCGCGATTTTGCTGCTGCTGGTCAGCGCTGTTCGAGGCTGGCAACTCTTCCAGCAGGTGCGCCGCCGTCGCCCAGTTCCCAGCCTGGGGCATCAGTCCCTGCTGCCTCGGCAAATTAGCAGCGGTCTACTGCTTGCGATCGCAATCTTTGGCTTTTTCTACACCCCTCGGGCCTTTGCCAGTGAAACCGCCCTCCAGCGGGGCGTCACCGAAACCCTCGGCATGACCCGGGGCCAGCCCCAGCAGTTTGTCCGCAGCGGCCCCCCAGAAGATCGCACCATCATTGACTGGGTACGCACCCTCCACGTTTATCCTGAGCCCGATGCCTATACTGACCAAGCGGTCAGCGTCAGCGGCTTTGTGATCCACCCTCCCGACTGGCCTGACAACTACCTGATGCTGTCGCGATTTGTGATCACCTGCTGCGCTGCCGATGCCTATCCCGTCGGACTACCGGTAGAAATTGACGGCAGTCGCAGCGACTACCCGTCCGACACTTGGCTCCAGGTTGAGGGCCGCATGGCGACCGATACGGTTGGCGAACAGCGGCAACTGGTGATTCAGCCCAGCGAGTTAACGGAAATTCCCGAGCCAGATGATCCCTATGCGTTCTAGTTCGATCTTTAACTCTATGCTCGGCCAACGGTTCTACCGAGCGGCAGCAACCCTAGCCCTGGTTCTTGCCGGGGCCATTCTAGTCGTCTTGCTGTCCGGGGATCACGCCTCGGCTCGGGTGCGGCAGTTTTCCTGGAATGAACACCAGATTGGGGTTGAGGATAGCGCCTTTGCGATTACCTTCAGCCGCCCCATGAACACCGCTAGCGTAGAGGACAACCTGACGATCGACCCGCCCCTTAGCGGTCGAGTCAGCTGGGCCGGGCGGCGCATGGCCTACACCCTAGACGTGCCTGCCGCCTATGGCCGGGCCTACACCGTGCGCCTTGATGAGGCCCAGGATTTGACCACCCAGGGGAATAAGCTGCAGCCGTTTCTGGCCCAATTCCGCACTCGGGATCGGGCCTTTGCCTACATTGGCGATACCGGTGAAGAAGAGAACCGTCTGGTGCTGTACAACCTCACCCGGGATCGTCGGGACATCCTCACCCCCCCTGACTGGGTGGTGATGGACTTTAAGCCCTATCCCTTGGGCGATCGCATCCTATTCGCCGCTCTGACTGCATCAGAAGCGACCAACAGTCGCCTAGACCAGCAAATTTACGCCGTCACCACCGGCATCACCCCGAACCCGCCCCAGGAAGCCTTTGGCCGATTGGGAGATGTCCCCGCTGCCAATCCTGGCCCTGCGGGAGAAATTACCCCCATCCTCGATAGTCAGGACTACCAAAACCTCGGCTTCGACATTTCTGCCGATGGCCATACCCTGGTGGTGCAGCGGGTGAACCGAAATGATCCTGCCGATTTTGGCCCCTGGATTGTACGGGACGACGAGGAACCCCGGCCCCTGGCGGCGGAACCAGGGGGCGACTTTTTAATTGCCCCTGACAGTCAATCTCTGATTTTGCTCCAGGGTCAGGGCACGGCAATTTTGCCCTTGACGCCCCCGGAGGATGATTCCGCCGATGTCGTGCAACCCCTAGACTTTTTGTCTGACTATGGCCGGGTGTTTGACATGAGTCGGGACGGCACCTCTGCTGCGATGGTCAACTACAACCAAAACAACCCGGATGAGCGGTTCACCCAGTCTCTGTTTTTTGTCACCAACCAGGGCGAAGAGAAAGAGCTGCTGCGGACGGATGGCTCGTTCCTCGACGCCCAGTTTGACCCCACCAATCGCCTGCTCTACTGCTTGGTGACCGATTTAGACGAAGATAGCGAAGAATATCAAGAGCAGCCTTTTCTTACCGCTGTCAACGTTCGGGAAGGTACTGTTTGGGACTTGCTGGCTCTGCCGCCCCAGCCCAACCTACACATGAGTTTGGCCCCAGACGGTTTAGCCCTGTTGCTCGATCAGCAAACCCGGCTAGACATGGCAGAGACTGACGACCCCGAAAACGCTGAACTCTCGTCGCAAATGTGGCTGCTGCCTCTATTTAGCAGTCGGGAAGCCCGCTTAGCCGGTACCCCCAGCCCGACAGATCCTGAACGCCTACCCATGACCGGAGTTCAGCCGATCTGGCTGCCTTAGATTTGCCTAGCTAGATCCCGTCAACCAGATTTCGTTAACTCGTTAAACAGATCTCCTGAAACCAAGGCCAGCAGCTTAGGATGGGGTCTTCCCCTCAGCAAATTCCCCTCAGCAATGGATACAGAACATGGACAGACTGGTCGCACGATTTGGGGCTGGATTTGGAAAACTGGTTGGGGCTGTGGTGTTGCTGGGGTCGGGTGCGATCGCAGCCCAAGCCAGCGCCCCACCCCCCGACCTCCAGGCTGAGTGTGAAGTGTTGGTAGTCGGCGGTGGTTTAGCGGGGGCTGCTACAGCCTACGAAAGCCTGCAATCTGGTCGCACGGTCTGCGTCACCGAACTAACGGACTGGGTGGGGGGACAACTATCAGCCCAGGGCACCTCGGCCCTAGATGAAGCCCGGCAGCAGCGGGCGCTGTTGTTTTATGCCCAGGGCTACAACGAGCTGCGACAGCGGATCGCGGACTATTACGGCACCCTCAACCCTGGGGATTGTTGGGTTAGCGTCAGCTGCTTTTTGCCTGATGATGCCCACGAAATTTTGATGCAGCAGTTAGCTGATGCCGCCCAGCGCGGGGGCGGTGAGTTTAAGTGGTTCCCCAACACCGTGGTCAAGGAGTTGGCCTATAGCGAGGATGGTCGGCAAATTGTGGGTGCGATCGCAATTCAGCACCAGCCCGCCCCCGGCGCGCCCCCCCTCAACAGCGAACCCCTCTCCGCCACCCTCAAAGACGCCTACCGATACGAAGACTCCGATCGGTTCAGCAAAACCATCATTCAGTTTGGCCCCCAAACCCAGGACAGCGACGGGCCAGCCGACTGGTACGTGGTCGAAGCCACGGAGACCGGTGAGCTAATTGCCCTAGCCGACGTGCCCTATCGCCTGGGCCTCGACCCCAAATCTTTCCTCAACCCCTCCTCCCCCGTTCGCACCCCTGACCCCTACTGCACCCAGGGCTTTACCTACACCTTCGCCATGGCCCAAACCGCTGAGGCCCAGCCCCAGCCGATGCCGGACTTTTACCCCCAGTACGCCCCCTACTTCAGCTACGAGCGGGAGCGCCCCGAGGGCAATTATTTCGACTTTGTCTTCACCTATCGGCGGATTCTCAGCCCCTTTCCCCGCTCAGACCAGCGCATCTTTGGCGTATCCCGGCCCAAACCTGGAGATATCTCCATGCAGAACTGGACTTGGGGCAACGACTATCGCCCCGGCACCGCCAGCGACAACCTGATTTACACCCGAGATCAGCTCCAAGCCCAGGGGCAACTCGCCCCCGGCGGCTGGCTGGGCGGACTGCGCACCGACACCCTGCGACGAGGGGAAGAAAACGCCCTGAGCTACTACTACTGGCTGGTGATGGGAGACACCGACTCCCAGCTGGGCGACGGAGTCAAACAGCCCCAGCCCAACCATCGCTACATCAGCGGCCATGATGGCCCCATGGGCACCGCCCACGGCCTGTCCAAGTTTCCCTACATGCGTGAAGGTCGCCGGATTATCGGTCGCCCCAGCGTCAGCCATCCCCAGGGCTTTTCCATCGACGAAATCGACATCTCTTGGGTGGACTACGGCCAGGACTACTACCAAGAGACCCTGTCCCCCCGGGAATATCGTCAGTTGCGCCTAGCGCTAGCGGGCTTAGAAGCGGGCCAGGCGGTTGAAAATGAGCTGCCTAGCACTGAAATTCCTCGCCGCACCCGATCCACCATCTACCCCGATGCTGTCGGCATTGCCCAATACGCCATTGACTTTCACCCCTGCATGGCCGAAGCGCCCCCCGAGGCCCCCGGCAACATCGAGCGCCCCGGCCTGCGCCGAGCTCACGGTCAAGCCTATCCGGGCCAGATTCCGCTGCGGGCGATGGTTCCCCAACGTATCGACAACCTGCTGGTTGCCAGCAAGAGCATTGCCACCAGCTATGTGGCCGCCGCCGCCTACCGGGTTCACTCCTTTGAATGGTCAGTGGGCGTCGCCGCCGGAGCCACCATCGACTACGCCCTGGAACGGGGAATCATGCCCTATCAACTGGTCGAAGATATCCCCAGCCAAGCCCCACGCTTAGACGAACTGCAACAGCGCATCCAGGCCCGAGGCAACCCTACCGCCTTCCCCAATACCTCAATCTTTAACCTCGACTGGCTAGAGTGGCGGGTTTGGTAGGGTGTATCTCAGTTTGGAGCCCTCACCCTAAAGCCCTCTCCCAGGTCGGGAGAGGGACTTTGAATCCGGCTCCCCTTCTCCCAAGTTGGGAGAAGGGGCTGGTGGATGAGGGCAGACTGGCGAAAGTGAGATGCACCCGGTTTGGTAGGCCAAAGTGAGCGCTGTATCAGTCCTAGGTTTTAGGATTACAAAGACTCTTGAAGTCCCCTTCGACAAAATCAGGGGGCCGAATCAAAACGTTCGGGCTGAGCCTGTCGAAGCCCTAATTCTTAGTCCTGACGCTGCCCTAAGACAGGGCAGTCGGCGCAGATCGCCACATCTGGGGCTGGCGAAAG
>PXDR01000186.1 GCA_003566335.1 Cyanobacteria bacterium T3Sed10_344R1 | reverse complement strand
TATTTTCCCGCTACGCCAATGGCAGGGAATGGGTGGCGTTTTTCTGGCAAAAAGTCCGTAGAGGCGTTCGTAAGGGAGACAGTCTGAAGCGGTTGGGGCGGCTGGTCATGTCAGTGCCCATGCCGGGGTCACCTTCGCGCCTTTCATCTCTCTGGCGGCAATCTCCCAGGTTGAAGAGATGACGCTAATATGGGCGTTGACGTACTCAACTCTTTAATGTGGCTTTTAAGCGTAACCGTTGGCTCGTGGTCAGTGTCCTGGTGGTTGCAGTCGCAGCCTTCCTCGCCCTCTCGATCATTCCCCTCTTGGGCACACGGGTCGATCGGCAGACGGCTGACAGCAATGCCACAGCTGGTCAGAACGGCCAAGTAGATGCGACTGAACTCGAAACCCGCGCCCAGGGTTACGAGATGGTGCTGCAGCGGGAGCCCGATAACCAAACGGCCTTGATTGGGTTAATTGAAACCCGGATTCAGCTGGGGGACATTGAGGGCGTGATTGACCCGTTAGGGCGATTGGCTGAACTCAACCCCAACGAAACTCGCTATGCGGTGCTGCTAGCCCAGACCAAGCAGCAAGTTGGTGATTTAGAAGGGGCCGCCCAGTCTTACCGCACCGTCCTCAACAATAATCCTGGCGATGTGGAAGCGCTTCAGGGCTTGGTGTCTCTGCTATTGGCCCAAGACCGACCCCAGGCTGCCATTGGTCTACTGCAAGACACCCTGAGTACCGCCAGCCAAACCAATGAGGCTGACCCAGGCTCAATCGACACCACCTCAGTCCGGCTACTGCTAGCTGAAGTTTATGTGGAGAGCGACCGGATTGACGATGCGCTTAATCTCTACGACGAAGCGATTGATGGTGCGCCCGAAGATTTCCGTCCTCCCCTAGCCAAAGCCCTAGTGCTGCAAGATCGGGGTGATGACGATGCGGCTCAGCCATTGTTTGATCAGGCGATTTCCTTGGCTCCAGATCAGTACCGCGACCAGGTGCAGCAGCTGGCAGCGGGTGGCGACGGTCTGCCCCCAGCGCCCGAGGCAATCCCCGCTGAGCCTGAGGGCGGCGCTCAACCAGCCCCAGCCCCAGTGCCAGCCGAATAAGCGGATATTGCCTGGTTTGCAGCGTCCAACGGTTTGTAAACAAGGTCTGTAGACAAGAGTCGTCAGCAAGCCTGGAGCCCCCAAAAAAAGCGGTGGGGAAGATGGTGTACAGTACACTGCTGGAGTCTTTGTGCTGCGAATGACCTATGAATGCGGTTGAAATTTTGGCGAGCTATGAACGGGGCGATCGCACCTTCTCTGGCCTGAAGCTAGTAGACCTAGAGTTGCTCCAAGCCAACCTCAGCGGGGCCGACTTCAGCCACAGCGACCTCCGCCAGGCCCGTCTAGGCCGCAGTCAATTCAGCCAAAGCAACTTCGCCCAAGCTGACCTCAGCGAAGTCCTGTTGTGGGGGGCTAACTTCACAGAAGCAAACTGCGCCCAGGTTCAACTACGGGATGCCGATCTGAGCGGAGCCGTGTTTGTGCGCGCCGACCTGTGGGCCGCCAACCTGATTAAGGCCATTCTCTGCGGCGTCAATTTTCAGGATGCTAACCTGTCCGAGGCTCTGCTGATCGATGCCGATTTGCGCCCCAGCTCTGACCAGCAAACTAACCTGATGGGGGCAAATTTAAAGGGCGCTAACCTCAGCTATGCTCACCTCAGCGGGGCTCAGTTGGCCCAAGCCGATTTGAGTGGGGCTAAACTTTGCCGGGCTCAGTTGGGCCAGAACTTTCGTCCTGACTCTCCCAGAACTGACTTGAGTGAGGCGAATCTGCAAGGGGCTGACCTCAGCTACGCTAACTTCACCCGAGCAATTTTGCGCGGGGCAAATTTGCAGGGAGCTGATTTAACCGGAACTAACCTGGCAGAAGCCGACTTAACTGGGGCAATTTTGCCGACGTAGACCGCTTCATTGCGATCAGGGATCTACGAGTTAATGGTGTGCCAATCGGCCAGGTTTCGACGTTGCTCAACCCTTGGTCGCTGAAGGTTGAGCAACAGGATTACCTCACCGTACCGCGCAGCGCTTCAGCATCTAGGGGCTTAATCAGGTAGAGGCGCAGCAGGTCACCCACAATGCCCAGCACCAGGGGCACTTTGCGAATCCGCTTCAGCCAGCCAGGGGTGCTGCTTTCTGTCAATTGATTGATCTTGAGATTACGACTGGCGGCGCGCTCCAAACGCGGGAAAAACTCCGGGTGATCGACGTTGAGATAAACCGGGAACGCGCGGGCGGCGGTGTCGTTGGTTTTGCGCACAACTTGCTGGTCGAAGTCAGTGGCATCTAGGCCAAGCATTTCGTAGAACTTCGCCCGCTCATGCACTGTCAGGCTGTGGGTGGCAAAGACCGAGAGCAAAAAGAAGCGGCTCCAGAGGCGACCCCGCCAGGTTTGCCACATTGAGGGCTGCGATCGCACCAACGCCTTAAAAATATCCCCGTGGCGGTTTTCGTCCTGAC
>PXDR01000039.1 GCA_003566335.1 Cyanobacteria bacterium T3Sed10_344R1 | reverse complement strand
TTTAACAGTGGTCGGGTGGACGTGACCTACAATGCGATCGCAGTTTCTGAAGGGTTCCAAGCGCTGCAAGCCGGAGAGCTGAACCCAGAGATCGCGGGGGATCTGCCCCAAGTGCCGGACGAGGTTGCTCAGGATAGTACCGCCTCGGGCACCCTGACTCGCAGCTACCAAGCAGTTGATGACTGGCTGAATGACCAGATTGCTCAGTGGTCGGCGATTCATCGCGATCGCAACCTGTTGAAAGATGGGCTCAGCGGTCTATTTAGAGGACAGTCTCGCAATTATCGCCCCGGTCATCTTGCCGAAGGAGAAGACCCGCTGATGGCCAACACCGACTTGATGGATGTGGACGGCTTCATGTCCTTGTCTGTGCGATTTAACCCGGCAACCTACTACCAGAACCACGCTCGGGTGCCCGGCGCGTATGACGGCGACTATGAGGACTTCCAGTTAGGCGGGCACCAGGCCGAAGCCCTAGAGCGTCTGTTGGGCTTTACCGAATCTCAGGATATTCCGGTGGTGTTTGTGAATACGCCGTTAACGGATGAATACTTCGACGCCTACCGCAGCGCCGCTGAAACGGACTTCCTAGAATTTATGGTGCGGTTTTCGGCTCGCTATGAAGGCTTTATCTTCCGGGATTTGGGGCAGCAGTGGATTCAGGAGTATGACTATTTTTCTGACCCCAGCCACCTCAACCGCTATGGAGCGCTGCGGGTGTCAAATCGGGTGGCCCAAGACCCGCTGATCCCCTGGCCTGTGTCCACTCAAGGGGCTGACTCGACGGGAGAGGGCAACCAATGATCATGCCCTCCTTGCTATACGGCCTGTTTTTGCTGAGTGTGGCCGGAATCTATTGGTCATTGCCCCAGCGACGGCTGCGGCTGTGGATTTTGCTGCTGGCCAGTCTGGTGTTTTATGGCTCTCTACAGGTCGGCTATGTGCCGCTAATGGTTGCGATCGCCCTCAGCACCTATCTAATGGGGCAGGCCATGACCATGCCCCTCGACTGGCGGATTGCCAATGATCAGTGGCAGTTTGCCGAACGCGGCTGGAACCGGCGTCGGCGAATTCTGCTGATCGTCGGCATCAGCCTCAATACCTTGCTATTGCTGGGGTTTAAGTACCTTGACTTTGGCTTTCGGCTAATCTTTGGCAGTTCAGAAGCGATTCCTGCCGCAGTTGGCGGTTCCCTCTGGGCTGATTTGATTGTGCCCTTAGGCATTAGCTTCTTTGTGTTCGAGTGCATCGCCTATTTGGTCGATGTTTACCGAGGTTCCCCCGCTAGCCCCAACTTCACAGAGTTTGCCGCCTACAAGTTCTTTTTCCCAAAGCTGATTTCGGGGCCAATCACCCGTTTCCATAACTTCAACTCTCAGCTTGAGACCGACAACCCGCCCCAGCTTGACCAGTGGGTCGAAGGGCTGTGGCTAATTGCGATCGGCTCAGTCAAAAAGCTGCTGATTGCCGACAACTTAGCGGTTTTTATCAATCTCAGCTTCTCCAATATGGAGCGGGCGGGCAGTGTAGACCTGTGGCTGACTGTCTTTGCCTATGGCCTACAGCTCTACCTCGACTTCAGCGCCTACGTGGACATCGCCCGAGGCAGCGCCCTGTTGCTCGGGATTAAGCTGCCCCACAACTTCAATTTTCCCTATCTCTGCACTAGCATTGCCGACTTTTGGCGACGCTGGCACATGACCCTAGGGGCTTGGCTGCGCAACTACCTTTACTTCCCCCTCGGAGGGTCTCGCAAAGGCTTGGCCCGCACCTGCCTCAATCTCATGATCATCATGGTGATCGCTGGCATCTGGCACGGCGACAACTGGGGCTTTTTGATTTGGGGCGGGCTCCATGGCTTGGCCCTGGTGATTCACCGCCTGACCCATGCGGTGTCTCAAAAATGGGCGCTCTTGGGCTGGTGGTGGCAAACCCTACCCGGCACTCTGCTGGCTTGGGGGCTGACCCAGGCCATGGTGTTCACGAGCTGGATTTTCTTTCGGTTGCCTAACTGGTCAGATGCCAGCTTTGTGGTGCAGCGGCTCTGGGGCTACGGTGGCGACGTGCAGTTCTTGGACAACGTGTACTTTGAGTCCTTAGGGATCGGTCGCCTGCCGCTCTTCGGTGTGCTGTTGGCGCTGATGGGGGGAATGGGGATTGCCTACAGCTTCCAGCGGGGCCTCAGGCTCCAGCTCAGCTGGCCGCTAAAGCTGATGTTGATGCCTCTGTTTGCCTACCTTTCCTGGCTGTTGGCCCCTGCGGATAGCCTGCCCTACATCTACTTTGACTTTTAGGGTTTAGCACCGGGCGGGAGGTCAGTGGCTTAATACTTCCGTTCATAATTGCTGGAAGAGCTGTGTAGTTAGGGGTTGGGTGCGATCGCATCCCTACTCATCTGCCCATTTATGAGCCGCTAATTGTCGATTCCGGGGAATTATGTTAAGCTGTGTAACAAGCGACGGGAAACATTCATATTTCTTTCCCAACGCCCTCATTGCATACA
>PXDR01000022.1 GCA_003566335.1 Cyanobacteria bacterium T3Sed10_344R1 | reverse complement strand
CAGGACAAGACCCTGCTGATCTATGTCGGGGTGAATACCCTGTTCACCACCTATCTCGCGCAGGTGCAGAGTACGGTGCCGCTGTATCTGAACCAGTTTGTCGGCGGTGGGTTGGCGGAAGCCACGCTCACCGGGTTGTTTACTGGCCATGTGGTGTTAGCGGCCCTGTGCCAACTGCCGGTAAGTCGGGCGCTGCAGTCGATGGGGCCAGTGCGAGGGCTAATGGTGTCGGCCTGTTTATGGGGACTGGGGTTTGGCCTGGTGGGGCTAGCGGGGGTGAGTGCCGTTGGCGGGGTGATCTGGGCAGCAGCGGCAATGGCGGTGATGGCGATCGCAATGGCGAGCTATACCCCAGTGGCCTCTTCCCTGGTGGTGACTCTGTCCCCAGAAGATCGCCGGGGGGTGTACTTGTCGATCAACTCCCTCTGCTGGGCCTTTGGCTATTTCATCGGCCCGCCGTTGGGTGGCTGGGCTTTAGATCAGGCCCGCTGGGTGGCCGATGGCTTTTGGGTGGCGGCGGCCTTGAGTGTCAGCGTTGCGATCGCAATTCTGGGCATCCTAGGCCGTCGGCTGCGGAATGCTACCCCTTAAACTGAGCTGCCAGCCCCTTCAGCACCCGCATCACCTCATACCGTCGATTACGACGGGGCACAAATAAAGACACGGGTTCGGAACCTCACCGGCGAGATTGCAGTTTGCGATAGACCGCCTTGATGTCTACATTGTGGTGGGCGAGGGCGACGAGGGTGTGATAGAGCAAATCCGCCACTTCCCCGGCGATTTCGTCCGGCTGATCATCTTTGCAGGCCATCACCACTTCAGCCGCTTCTTCGCCAATTTTTTTCAAAATCTTGTTGTCGCCCCCGGCCAGCAGCTTGCAGGTGTAGGACTCGGGGCTGGGGTTGGCTTTGCGATCGCAAATCACCCCATACACCTGGGACAGCGTATCTGCCGGGGGCGGCGTCACCGTTCCGTCTACCTGGTGAAAGCAACTGCGCTCCCCGGTGTGGCAAGCCACATCGCCGATTTGCTCCACCGTCACCAGCAGGGCATCGCTGTCGCAGTCGTAGCGAATGCCCTTCACCTTTTGCAGGTGCCCAGAGGTTTCCCCTTTATGCCAAAATTCCTGGCGGGAGCGGCTCCAAAACCAGGTGTCTCCCGTCTCCAGGGTTTTTTGCAGCGAAACCTGGTTCATCCAAGCCATCATCAGCACCGTGCCGTCGAGATAGTCCTGCACAATCGCCGGTACCAGCCCCTGGTCGTTGTAGCGAATTTGGTCTACGGGTACTGCCGACGCAAAGGAAGTCATGGTTAGAGTCACGGGAAAAGGCTATGGTCAGCCTATCATTTAGGGAAAGGTAGGATTCCAGGCAACTGAGATGGATACGCTAGACCTGAAAGCATTGATTAAAGAGAGTATGCGGGAAGTCCTCCGAGAGGAACGTTTGATGCTCTGTCAAGTGTTAGTTCCCTATGTCAGCGAAGCCGAACAGACTGAACTGGAGGATGAATTTGGCTCCCCTTCAGACTATGACGATGAAGCTATTGACATGACGGACTGGGTTAAACATGGCAGTCAGACTGCGAAAACCAGCGATTAAGTTTTTGCGCAAAGTAAATCCTGAAGAGGTGGCCAGAATCCAAGGTCAGCTCACTACCCTTGTGAATGCGGTAGAACAGGGGGTAATCCCATTCACAGAGCTGGATATCAAAAAGATGCGCGGTGACTGGGCTGGGTTCTATCGACTGCGAATCGGTAGTATCCGGATTATTTTTGCGGTCGATCTGACGTCTGGCGACGTAGACATCTACGCCATTGGTTCGAGGGGAGATATCTATAAATAGCCGGATTTGGAAGATTAGTCCTATTTAACTCGCAGCGATCGCACTCGATTCACCGCCGCCGCAAATTCCGCCGGTCGAAACATCGCCAAATCCCCATTGGGAAAGCGATTGAGGCAGTCTAAGCCCCGCTGGTCAATGTCGGCCAAGACCGCAGCTAGGGCGGCGGAGAGGGACTGTCGCCCGTCCAAATAGCCCTGGGTTTTGGCATAAACAATCGCTGCTGCGATCGCTTTCACCTGACCTGGCTCAATCAATTGCTCCACCGCCGACAGATCGACCGATTCTGTGCCGAACTGGAGTTCGGTGGTGTCTCGGGCCTTGAGGCTAACGTCACGCTTGCCGCGACTAGGGTCGAGGCTGTGGGGCAGCACCACCCGAGGGGTGATCTCGCCAAAGTGGGTGCCGCCCTCCGCATTGCGGTCAGTGCGGTATTGGGCGGCGATCTCCTTGGCTGCTTCGGTCACCTCTGCGGGCTGAAAGTTCTCTAGGGCAATCACCGTGTCGGCCACATCAAAATAATCGCCGCTGCCCCCCATTACCAAAATCGTAGACACGCCGTGGTCGTCGTAGAGTTGGCGCACTTTGTCAATGAACGGCGTAATCGGCTCCCGGTCTTTGGCAATCAGCGCCTGCATCCGGCGATCGCGAATCATAAAGTT
>PXDR01000585.1 GCA_003566335.1 Cyanobacteria bacterium T3Sed10_344R1 | reverse complement strand
TGGCGGATTACCGTCTCTTCTAGATGCTCGAAGTTGCGGGCCGAGGCGAAAGACTCGTAGGTCAGCCGCAGATAGTCCGTCAACTGCTGCTGGTCTTTCACCGTGCCGACCTGGAGGCTATAGCCCGGAATCAGCCAGTTCATAGGTCGCTTAAACCGAGAACATCTAAAACCGATCTAAGCCGATAAGTCAGGCTGGCCGTGAACTAAGGGGGCAAGTCCAGGCAGCAGATCCACTTGGGACAAGCTGGCCGGGACGTCGGCCTCATCCACCGGAGCGGGGGCCATCATATCTGTCGGCAAAAAGATGCGGGCACTGACGGCGAGCATTGCGATCGCAAAAATCAGCACAATCAACGCCGGGGCAATATAAGAACGAAAGAAGGCAGCCATAATCTTTCCTATCTAAAACCGGATAACTAAAAAACTGATGCCTCACCGCCGAGACTAACCCCTGAGACGGATAGCCCTAGTGGTTCACGCCACCGGATGATTGGCCTGAGTCCCTGCGCTAAACCAAGGGGTTGACCCGACATCAAGGGTCTTAACAAATAGTAAACGGCTGGTTCGGTTCTTTCCCCCTTGCCCCACTAGATTGCCGTCAACCCCGCCAAATAGGCTCGTTATGATGAAAGGGAGGCAATCAGCCAACTTCAGACGACGGCTGACCTCCAGCGCAGCGATTTATCAAGCAAGTTATCAAGCGAGTTAACCCATGGGATTATTTGGTTTAGGTTTAGGCAAGAAAACGACGATCCCCAGTCCTGAAGAAGCCTTGGCAGGGCGTAGCGAAGCCATCCCCGTCCCGGACAAGCATTACGTCAACGGCAATCCCCTGCAGCCGCCGTTTCCCGAAGGCATGGAGCAAGCGGTCTTTGGCCTAGGCTGCTTTTGGGGCGCAGAGCGCAAATTTTGGCAGCAGGACGGCGTTTACACCACCGCAGTCGGCTACGCAGCAGGTCATACCCCGAACCCCACCTACCAAGAAGTCTGCAGCGGCATGACTGGGCACAACGAAGTCGTGCTGGTGGTGTACGACCCCAAGCAGGTCAGCTATGGCCAACTGCTGAAGATCTTCTGGGAAAGCCATAACCCCACCCAGGGCATGCGCCAAGGCAATGATGCGGGCACCCAGTATCGCTCTGGGATCTACACCTACTCCGAGGATCAAAAGCAGCAGGCCCAAGCCTCTCAAAAGTCCTACCAACAAGCCCTGGCAGCGGCAGGCCACGGCACCATCACCACCGAAATCCTAGATGCGCCGCCGTTCTACTATGCTGAGGCATACCACCAGCAGTACCTCGCCAAGAACCCCGGCGGCTACTGTGGCTTAGGCGGGCTGAATGTGGCCTGTCCCGCTGGTTTAGTGGAAGCCTAGGCGGCGACAGCCGCTAACGCGTGCTGATCTAGATGACCCTGAGTCTCTGCCTGATTGTTAAAGACGAAGCGGCCAATCTGCCCGCCTGCCTCGGCAGCGTGGGCGGGTTGGCCGATGAAATTTGGGTGACCGATACAGGCTCCACGGACGACACGGTGGCCGTAGCTCAGCACTATGGAGCCCAGATTCAGCAATTCCAGTGGACTCACGACTTTGCTGCCGCCCGCAATGCCAGTCTCCAGCCTGCGACCCAGGACTGGATTTTGGTGCTGGATGGGGATGAGCAGTTAGGGCCAGGGATTGCCGCAAAACTAAGGGATTGGCTGCCGCAAGTGCCGCCAACGGTGCTGTTAATCAACCTGCTGCGTCAGGAGGTGGGTGCCCAGCAATCTCCCTACACGCTGGTTTCTCGCTTATTTCGCAATCATGCCGGAATTCAATTCCAGCGGCCTTACCACGAGACCGTTGATGGCAGCGTGGCGGCTCTCATTACAACAGAACCCAGTTGGCAAGTGTGGGACTGGCCAGAGGTGGCGATTTTGCATCACGGTTACCAACCAGATGCGATCGCAACTCGCCAAAAAACTGACCGCGCCCAGCAGATCATGGCCACCTACTTAGCTGACCATCCCGAAGACGCCTACATCTGCAACAAGCTGGGGGCGCTGTATCAGCAGCAAGGAAAACTCCAGCAGGCCCAGCACTTACTTCAGCAAGGGCTCAAGGCTAATCAAGGGGAGCCAGCCCCCATCACCACCTATGAATTGCACTACCACCTGGGGCTGACCTATCGCAGTGCCGGACAGCTTGACCAAGCCACCGCCCACTATCGTCAGGCGTTAAGCCAGCCCATTCCCCCAGCCCTCACCGTCGGCGCTTGGATTAACTTGGGCAGTCTCCTTAAAAGCCAGCAGCACCTCTCAGACGCCCTGGCCTGTTTCAAATCTGCCGTTAACGCAGCCCCTGAGTTGGCCTTGGCCCACTACAATCGGGGCTTGGTTTACCGACTGCTGGGCCAGCTAGAGGCTGCGATCGCAGCTTATAACCGTGCGATCGCTCTCCAGCCTGACTATGCCGAGGCGTATCAAAACCTAGGGGTCGCTCTGCTCAAACAAGGTCAGCGTGACCTCA
>PXDR01000019.1 GCA_003566335.1 Cyanobacteria bacterium T3Sed10_344R1 | reverse complement strand
TACCTGCGGGATCAACGGCAGTTGAGTGACGGCACCATTCAGCAGTTTCAGCTCGGCTATGCCCCTGACGGCTGGCAAACCCTCTACGGCTATTTAGTTGACCAAAAGCGCTATGCCGTCACCCTAGTAGAGCAAGCCGGACTGATTGTGCCCCGCAGCGGCGGCAGCGGCTACTATGATCGCTTTCGGGATCGGCTGATGATTCCGATTCGGGATATTCAGGGGCGGGTGATTGGCTTTGGCGGTCGGGCTTTCGGTGAGGCCCAGCCGAAGTATCTCAACTCCCCCGAAACGGAACTGTTCGACAAGGGGCGGATGCTCTACGGCCTGGATTTAGCTCGGGCTGCGATCGCAAAACATGATCGAGCCATCGTGGTGGAAGGCTACTTTGACGTAATAGCCCTCCATGCCGCCGGGTTTAAAAATGCTGTGGCCTCCCTGGGGACGGCCCTGAATGCGGGCCAGGTGCGCCAACTGTTGCGCTACACCGAATCGAAGCAGGTGGTGCTCAACTTTGACGCCGATGCCGCTGGGGTCAAGGCGGCAGAGCGGGCCATTGGCGAAGCGGCAGCGATGGCCCATCGCGGGGATTTGCAACTGCGGGTGCTGAACATTCCCACCGGCAAAGACCCGGACGAGTTTCTCAAAACCCACGGCCCCGAAGACTACCAGATGTTGCTAGACACCGCCCCCCTCTGGGTGGACTGGCAGATTCAGCAGGTGATCAAGGACAAAGACCTGAAGCAGGCTGACCAGTTTCAGGACACCACTCGGGCGGTGGTGGAGCTGCTGAGCGACATTGCCAATGCCGACACCCGCACCCACTACATTCGCCACTGTGCCGAAATCCTCAGCCACGGTGATGGTCGGCTGATGCCGCTGATGGCGGAGAACCTGCTGGCCCAGGTGCGACGGCAGCGGCGATCGCCCGACCAACCCGCCAAAATTAGCTTTGCCCCGGCCCGATCGACCAGCGCCCTAGAGCAGGCTGAGGCGGCCCTGCTGCGGATTTACCTGCATGCCCCCGATCAACGGCAGTTGGTCAAAGATGCCCTAGAGGAACGGGATTTGCAGTTTAGTTTTTCCCACCATCGCGCCCTCTGGCGGCAGCTGCGCCAGTGGGAAGCCCAGGCGGAAACCCAGGGGGACGACAGCGGGGCAGCGCTCCATGTTGACGCCCTGCGCGATCGCATCACCGAAAGTTCTGTGCTGCGGCCCGTGCAGCATCTGCTGTTACTGGATGAAAAGACCCGGCGGGATATTCTGCGGGCTCCCTTGGTGATTCGCGCTGCCACGGCCAGCCTAGAGAAAACCCTGTGCGAAAAGCGCTATCGCCACTTCTTAGACCTATGGGCGGCCACAGACTGCACCACGTCCCCCGAGCAACATGCCCAGTATCAAAAGCAGATCTACGCCGAAAAGCTGCGGATTGAAGCCCTAGAACGAGAACGCCAGGTGTCTTTTGAAGACCTGGCCCAACTCCCTTGGGTCGGGGAGTTTGAGCAGGCTCTAGATTCGTCCCTGGAAACCCCGAGACCGTAATCTGCCCGAGCTAGGGACACATCAGCGTATCCCGCGTCTCCTGGCCGGTGATGGGATTGGTGCCGCTGGCGGTTTGGCACAGCAAGTTCTGGGCGTCAGACCGCAGCAGCACGTCGGTGAAGTCTGCCCCGGTAATGTCGGCCCCGCGAAAGTCGGCGTTCATGGCAAAGGCACCCTCTAGCAGGGCGTCTTTGAGGCTGGCGTTGACTAAGCGGGCTGAGTCCAGCACGGCAAAGCGGAGGTCAGTGCCTTCGAGGTTGGCGGCTTCCAGGTTGGTGGCAAAAAAGCGGACGCCTGCTGCGATCGCATGGTTGAGATCGGCCTGGCGCATGTTGGCTTTGGTGAAGTCATCGGGGGTGAGGTCTTTGCCGGCAAAGTCGGCCATCACCAGGTTTTCCCGGTTGTAGTTTTCGGCGGCGGCGGCGGCGGGCTTCAGTCCCAGCCAAACGCTGCTGACCACCAGCAGGGCCAACCCCCAGGCCCAAAGTCGGCGAAAGGGGCGATATGTCGCAGCGCTTCCCATGGATTTCTTCATCGCTCCTGAATGCAGATACTGATTTGACAGGGGCTATTCTCCCTGGACTATTCTGATCCTACCGGATGCGATCGCACGTTTTTTGGGCCTGGCTATGACAACCCCCGCCGCAGAACTGGGTGAACTGGGCGAAACCTTAGTCGCCCAATGGCTCCAGCAGCAGGGCTGGCAGCTGTTGCAGCACCGCTGGCACTGTCGTTGGGGGGAACTGGATTTGGTGATGCGATCGCACCCCACCCGCCCGGATGCCACCCTGGCTTTTGTGGAAGTCAAAACCCGCAGTCGCGGCAACTGGGATGAAAACGGCCTACTGGCTATCACTGCCCAAAAACAGGCCAAACTCTGGCAAAGCGCCCGCCTGTTTTTGGCCCGCTACCCTTCTCTAGCTGAGTTGCCCTGTCGCTTTGATGTGGCCCTGGTGAGCTGCCAAGGTCG
>PXDR01000495.1 GCA_003566335.1 Cyanobacteria bacterium T3Sed10_344R1 | reverse complement strand
CTTGGGGTTAGCTTCGCTCAAAGCCCATGCGATCGCACTTCACGACGCCGACATTACGACCTACGACCGCTCTTACCCGCTGAAGCTGCTGTATCCGCTGCTAGAGCAAGAATTTGGCATAGGCTTCAACAAAGCTTACTACGCTCGCCTTGGGGAAAATCCCCGCAGCCTTCACGGGCGGGTGACTCGTCTGTTTGTGACCCCGCTAATTACGTCCTTGATGCAGATGTTTGGCTACAAGGACTATCTGCGCTATCTCAACGCCTACCGCTATCCCCTCTCTGGGGAATTTGCCCTGACCAATGACCTCGCCCTCAACACTCGGATTCCAGCCAACTGGGGGTTGGAAGTGGGGCTGCTGGCCGAGGTTTACCGTAATGTGTCGATGAAGCGGATTGCCCAGGTTGACCTAGGACTGTTTGAGCACAAACACCAGCCCCTTGGCACCAGTGCAAACAAGGGACTGCAAAAAATGTGCCGCGATATTCTGCAGTCCGTGCTGCGAACCTTGACCGAAACCGAGCAGGTGGTGATCAGCAGCGACCACATTCGGGCACTGCGGGTTAAATTCTGCCGAGAAGCCCAAAACTTGACCCGGCAGTATTTTGTCGATGCCCGGTTTAACCACCTGCTCTATGACCGGCACCAAGAAGAAGCCACCCTAGAATGCTTTGAGAAAGTTATTCTCCAGGCGGGGGAAAGCTATCTAGAAAACCCCACAGGCACCCAGATTCCAGACTGGACTCGGGCCTTGGCCGTAATGCCAGACCTGCGGGAATCTCTCTATGACGCCGTGCGGGCCGATATGGTTGAGGCGAAGACCGCCCCCTTCCCCACCCGTCCTGTAGAAGCAATGACGGGTTAATCAGTACCGGGAAGTCCCTGGCCATCACCGCTCATCCATTGAACGGATGGCTTGCCTCGATCTTGGGTGAGCGGTGCCTGGCCGCCTCAGTTCAAGAGCCCCTATTCAATGCCGTAATGTTTGTTCTAGACGCTCAATCCTGTGCGCTGATCCCTCGGGTTTCAGCTTAGAGAATTCTATAGATTGCGGCTATTTTGTATCACAGCTTGCTATTTTGGCTTTCGCACTGAACGTAGCCTATATTTATTAATCTTAAGGATGTGAGTAGGGCTGAGTTGTGTGTTAAACCTTAGAGGTAATTGCCCCAAATAGATTGATTCGCTCAATTCTAGGGCATTCAGCTCGCTAGGTGGACATCATCGATCGTCAGGATTTTTCAGACCTGAGTCAGGGCTTATTTCAGGGCTTGTTAGCTTACTGCCCTCAACCTGCTGTCGCTCCCTGAACGTTTTGCGCCACCGCCGCCGCCATCGCATTTTAACCGTGAAGCCATGAGTCAAGCGAACCTGCCTGCCCGTGATCCTGGTGCTGCTGGTGCCTCGCCTTGGCCCTCTGGGGCAACAAATTCACCGCCCCCCAATCAAGACTGGGAGACGGTCACCTTCCCCAATACGATTGATGTTGACCAGCTTGGCGCTGGGGCAGCACCGGGAATGGCTAGCGCCCCTCAGCCCAGTGCCACGGAACTGCTGGCGTTAATCAATGATTTGAACGCCTGCAACGACAGTTTGCTGCGGCGTATCGCCCAGCTAGAAGAAGCTTTAGAACATTCTCAGTCGGCCCTGCAGTCGGAGGTGGAGCGATCGCAGTCAGTCAGTCCTGTCCCACCAGCCCAGGCCCAACCCATTGCTCAGCTGGTGGCTGAACTTGATTCGACCACCCAAGAATTACAGCGGCAGCAGCTCGTCCACGAAACCTTACGCACCGACTACGATGCCAGCCAGCATCGTTTAGTTCAACTAGAGCGAGAGTGCGCTCTACTGCAACAGCGCTACGGCGAGCAGTCCCAGTCTTTGATTCAGGCTGAGTCGAGTTGCCGAGATTTGCGATCGCGGCTACAGCGCCAGCAGCGCTACACCCTACAGTTCAAGGTCGCGCTGGAAAAATGCTTGGACATGTCGGCTAAAGCCCGACCAGCTGCCGCGAACCACGGGTCAGACAACGCTCCCGTCGCCATGCCTCGGGCTCAGCAGATTAAGCCTTGGTCAACCGACCCAGATATCGCCCCACCAGATCCCGGCTTAGACGCCTTGATTCGAGGCTTGCGGCAGGATTCACCCATCGGTACGCCGCCGCCCCAGTCCCCGGCAGTTCCCCAGCCACCCCAGCCCGAACCGGAGGTGGAAAACCAGCTTTGGCAAGACCTAGAGCGGGTGATCGACACCTCTGCGGCTGCGCCTAAAGCGGCTCCAGCAACTCCCAGCCCAGTTGTTGACCCGGCTCCCAGCATTGAACCCGTGGCCGTCCCCCCAGCGGCGCAGTTCACTGAACCCTCCCCCTGGGGTGCCCCCCTCCCAGCAGCGGCTGCGGAGCCAGTGGAGGCAGCACCAACCGAGCCCCCGGCTCAGACCTTTACTGAACCGACAGTGCCGCCCAGGCCACCTCAACAGCCAGTTGCGGCTTCCTATCCCTCATCGGGGAGCATTAG
>PXDR01000320.1 GCA_003566335.1 Cyanobacteria bacterium T3Sed10_344R1 | reverse complement strand
AGCCCAAGCTCAGCGTCTAGCCGAGCGACTGCACTTCAGCTCAGAAGGCACCAGTGACGAAGCTGCCGAGAGCCAGCGCCAGGCTTGGCTGAGAGACAGCCGCGAGCGCACTGGGGTCAGCGACCTCCAAGCAGACTCGGTGATTGAAACCACTGTGGCCTATCCTGGCCGCACCTGTTTGCAAGAAGTCCCGCGAACCGCCTTGGTTGGCGTCTTGGCCGAATCTGGAGAAGCCAAAACCACCCCCGTTCTCCTGCGCCGGACTGGCTACGGCTTTCTTGATGAACATGTGCTCGAACAAGTTGCAACCAGCGATCGCTTCCGCAGTCTGTTTGCCGAAGCGGATGAACTCGTCGCCCTGCAAATCGCCGTCACCGTAGACTACGACCCCGACGACTGCACCGACCCTCGCCAAAGCCTAGACCAAGGCAACAGCTCAAGCTCAAGCTCCGCCAGCGCCAGATCGGGTGAATCCACGAACAGCGACACCGAGGAAGACCAGTCAGAAGATACTGACCCCGTAGAAGTCGAAGCAGGACCAGTCGAAACAGAAGATCCAACCCAAGACTAGGACAGCATCAAGACTGAAAATTAGGGTTTATGTAGGTTGGGTGCAACGCAGTGAAACCCAACAATATCAAAGGCTTACAAGATTTTATAGAGCAACACGGAAAGGGCCGGAGCATCATTGCCCCGGCCCCACAGCGTTCTACTGAATCGTCCTATGGAGCCGTCACGTTGACTGGTTCGGACTCAGGAGCAGTGCCGTTGGTGTCAGCGGCTGCGATCGCAGCATTTCCGGTCGCGCTACCCAGATTGATTTTCACCACCTTGTTGCGGACTTCTTCCACCTTGGGCAAAGTCAGGGTCAACACCCCGGCCTCAAATTGAGCCTCCACCTGGTCGTTGCGAATCGCCACCGGCAGGTTCAGTTCCCGCTGGAACCGACCGTAGGGGATGTCGCTGTAGAGGGATCGCTTCCCATCCTTGCGGCTAGGCTCTGGCCGTTGGCCGCTGATGGCAACGCCTTCTTGCGTGACCTGCACATCAACATGGGCAGGATCAACGCCCGGCAGATAGGCCCGCAGCACCAAGGCATCACCGTGATCAACTAGATCCAGCGCAGGCGTCCAAGTTGCCTGGTTCGGTTCAGCCACATGGGACAAATCATCAAACACTTGATTGATTTGACGACGGAGCATTTCGGCTTCGCGTAGGGGTTGCCAGTAACGCACAATCATGACTTTCCTCCTGATTTGTCTCAGCTAATGTGTCGATCTGCTTGATTGCAGTTTTTTATCGCAGTGTTTACCTGCGTCTCTCATCAAGGGGAACTCAGCTCCCAAACCGAGTTACCGCTTGCTTCTCTCTACAGTTCCTATGTTCGCCAAATCGCCCGACAGCGCCCAGTCCAGAGAACCCGACCCCAAAGTGTGGCTTTCTCACCGAACCAACCGTAGTCGGTTTGCCGGTAGACAGCGCCCTCCAACCGAGCCAGCCCGGTCGAATTTAGACCAGGGGGCTATGATAAGGGGGATTCATATCTCTTAATAATTCTGGCCTCTAATAGTTCTAGTGGTTCTAGTTCTGGCCTCTAGGGGCTTTATTGCGGTTACTTTCCGGCATTTATGACGGTTTCAGATTCTTCCCTGACCCAAGACCTCAAACGGTTTTTAGAAAAACGCGTTTTCCTGGGGCAAACCCTGACCCTAGAGCTAGCGGCCATTCTGCTGGTGTACTTTGTCCAGGGAATCCTGGGCCTCTCTCGCCTCGCCATCAGCTTTTTCCTCAAAGATGACTTGGGCCTCACCCCAGCAGAAGTCGGGGCCTTGATGGGAATCGCGGCGGTGCCCTGGACAATTAAGCCCCTATTTGGCTTTTTGTCAGACGGGCTGCCAATCTTTCGCTATCGTCGCCGTCCTTATCTGGTGCTGTCTGGACTGCTCGGAGCTACGTCTTGGCTAGCCTTGGCTACGGTGGTGGATCGGGCTTGGATTGCGATCGCAGCCATTACCCTCAGCTCCGCCTCCGTCGCCCTATCCGACGTAATTGTCGATTCCCTCGTCGTCGAACGAGCCCGGCAAGAATCCCAGGGCAACGCCGGAGCCTTGCAGTCCCTCTGCTGGGGCACCTCTGCCGTGGGGGGCATCCTCACCGCCTACCTGGGCGGCTTACTGCTCGATCAGTTCGGCACCCGGTTCGTTTTCGGCATTACCGCCACCTTCCCGCTGATTGTGTCCGTTGTGGCCTGGCTAATCACCGAAGATCCGGTCGCCAAGGGCACAGGGTTGGGGCTCGTCGTGGGTCAGGTAAAACAGCTCAAATCCGCCATCAGCCAGAAAGCGATCTGGATGCCTGCCCTGTTTCTATTCCTCTGGCAGGCCACCCCCACCGCCGACTCCGCCTTCTTCTTCTTCACCACCAACGAACTAGGCTTTCAGCCAGAGTTTCTAGGCCGAGTGCGCCTAGTCACCAGCATTGCCGCCCTAATTGGCATCTGGATTTTTCAGCGGT
>PXDR01000457.1 GCA_003566335.1 Cyanobacteria bacterium T3Sed10_344R1 | reverse complement strand
TACAACGAGACCAAGCACCAGGGAAAACTGCGCCACTTGGCCCTGCGGGTGGGTCGTCGCACCGGGGAGATTTTGCTCACCCTCGTCAGCAAAGATGCCAAAGTGCCGGGGCTGGCCGAAAAAGCTGAAACCTGGCTCACCACCTATCCTGGTTTGGTGGGGGTGTCCCTTAACCACAATCCCGAGCGCACCAACGCCATCTTTGGCCCCCAGACCTATACCGTGGCCGGAAAAGACTATCTCGAAGAAGAGTTTGCGGGACTTACTCTGCATATCCAGCCCCACACCTTTTTCCAGGTCTACACCGAGCAGGCCGAGCAGCTTTTGGCCTTGATTCAGCAGGAATTAAACCTGACCGGCACAGAAACCTTAATCGACGCCTACTGCGGCATTGGCACCCTGGCCCTGCCCCTAGCCCGCCAGGCCCGCCAAGTACTCGGCCTAGAAGACCAGCCCGATGCCGTAGCCCAAGCGCGGGCCAATGCTGCCCTGAACGGCATTACCAACGCCCGGTTTGAGGTTGGCACTGTAGAGGCGTTGCTGCCGCTGGTGATGGATGAGCTTGATGCGCGGCCTGATGTGGTGCTGCTAGATCCCCCCCGAAAAGGGTGCGATCGCACCGTTTTAGACACCCTCATCCAGCTCCATGCCCCGCGCCTGGTCTACATGAGCTGCAACCCAGCCACCCTAGCTCGGGATCTGAAAATTCTCTGCGGCGGCGACCACCCGCCCTACCAGATTCAGTTCTTGCAGCCTGCCGACTTCTTCCCCCAGACCGCCCATGTTGAATGTGTTGCCTTCCTGACCTGGACACCGGGCTGGGTGGCAGAGGCTGAAGTCTCTTCTGCTGAGATAGATTCATCTGCTCAGACAGAGCCGTCTGCTGAACCAGATGGGGCTTCTGCTGCGCCAGAACCGTCTACCGAGGTCGAGTCGTCTACCGCATCCGATGGGGCTTGATGAAATATCTGGCAAATCCCCGCACTTTTAGGACAGGGAGGAGGTCACCAGGTAGAGTAATGTTGCTTCTGATGGGAAGACATTTGGGGAGACGCCATGCAATTTAGCCAGCTTGTGAGCCAGTTGGGTCAGGTTGAGTCCAGCAGCCTAACGGCTCACCCAGATCGAGATCCCGAAATTGCCGGTGTCGCCGCCATTGATGTCGCTGTGCCCCATCAGATCAGCTACATCGAAGGGGAAAAGTTCATTAAATATTTGGACAGCACTGCTGCCAGCGCCCTGATTTTGCCTGATCGGCCAGAACTTCAGGCCCAAGCCGACCAGCGGGGAATTGCCTGGGTCAGCAGTCGTGACCCGCGCCGAGGCTTTGCCCTGGCGATCGCAGCCTTTTACACCCCCTATCACCCCAGCCCCGGCATCCACCCCACCGCCGTGGTTGATCCCAGCGCCAAACTGGGCAAAGACGTCACCCTCAGCGCCCATGTGGTGATTCAGGCAGGGGTCACCCTAGAAGACGGCGTCTGCATTCACCCCAACGTGGTGGTTTATCCCCAGGCCCACATCGGCGCTGGCACCGTGCTCCACGCCAACTGCACCATCCAAGAACGGGTGCAAATTGGCCGCGACTGCGTGATCCACAGCGGTGCCGTGATTGGCGCTGAAGGCTTTGGCTTCGTTCCCACCCGCGAAGGCTGGGAAAAAATGCAGCAGTCGGGCCATGTCGTGCTGGAAGATCGGGTAGAAATTGGCTGCAACGCCGCCGTCGATCGGCCAGCGGTGGGGGAAACCCGGATTGGCCACGACACCAAGCTCGACAATATGGTGCATATCGGTCACGGCTGTCAGATTGGCTGGGGGGTTGCGATCGCAGGTCAGACCGGCCTAGCCGGAGGCGTCACCATCGGCAACCGGGCCATCCTGGCAGGCCAGGTCGGGGTAGCCAACCAAGCCCACATTGGCGATGGGGCCACCCTCACCGCCCAGGCTGGGGTGCTGCACAACGTCGCCCCCGGAGAAGTCGTCTCCGGCAGCCCCGCCGTGCCCTACAAGATTTATCTCAAAGTCTCCGCGATCTATAGCCGCCTGCCGGAAATGTACGACATCATTCGCCGGCTCAAGCGCTCGGCGTAGGATCAATTTCAAGCGGTGAGCCGGGGGCGTTGCCCTGACTGCCGGTAGCGGTCGTAGTCCCGCAGGATTTTGTCGTGGTCGAAGCATAGGGGCTGGGGCAACTCGTCCCAGTCGAATACCTGCACCGCCCCAGCATCATCTCCAGCCTGGGGGGTACCGGTGGCGGTGGCCACAAACACCAGGCTCAACGTGTGGCGACGGGGATCGCGGGCGGGGTCAGAATAGACCCCAAATTGCTCAACCAGGGTCACCGCTAGCCCGGTTTCTTCCTGGGCTTCTCGACGGGCTGCCGCCTCTGCCGATTCGCCATAGTCAATAAACCCGCCGGGCAAGGCCCAGCCGTGGGGCGGGTTGAGCCGCTCAATCAACACAATCGGTCGGTTCGGGCGATTCGTTAGCTCAATAATTAAATCAACCGTGGGGGATG
>PXDR01000131.1 GCA_003566335.1 Cyanobacteria bacterium T3Sed10_344R1 | reverse complement strand
GTCAACAGCAGCGGGTTCCCGGCCAGTTCTCGAATCGCCTTAGAGCGGTCAATGGCGGCTTTCAACCGTTCCCGTTTCCGCTGCCGTTCAGCCTCATCGCGGTAGGTGAGGTCATGCCACCGCTGCAAAAAGTCCGCGATCTGCACGTCCTCCAGGTCTTGCAGCATAAAGTGGTGAAACCCCGCCTCCCGCATCGCTTCCGCCCTATAGCCAATCACCCGAGAAGTGACCAGCACCGTGATTTGGGGGTATCGCTGGGTCAAGCCGTGGATTTGGGTCAGCACCGTACCCCGCTGCTGGCGATCCACCACCTCATCCAACCCATCCAGCATCACCAGCACTTTGCCCTGGGTCAGCCATTCCTCTAGCTGATGCTGATCCAGGTGGTTCACCCAATTACTGCCCCGGTGGACAAACTCAATAAAGTCCTGACACTCGCCCTTTTCCCGACTCTGGCTATAGCCCCGCAGCTCAATCAACAGCGGAATCTGATCCGCCATCTCCTGCCGCGCCCACTGCACCGCCAAATACCGCAGCAACGTCGATTTCCCCGACCCCGGATCTCCCAAAATCACCAGGTAAGGATGGCGAGGCGCTACCAGGGCGCTGTCGTCAGTCACCCCTGCGATCGTCAAAATAGACTCCGCAGACGATTGGCGATAGAAGTCCCGACGGCGTTCAACCTCTGCCTCTTCTAAGTCTGCGATCGCCCCATCCTGCTGATAGCGCTGCAAATGCTCCTTCGGGATTTCATAGGCTTGGGGCAGATACTCCTGGCACTCCCGCGCCTCCTGAGCCACAAACACCTCCCACAGAGACAGACTGCGGTAGTTAGTGCCCTCCCGCTCATACTGGCTGCTGCCCAAACTCTCCAGCTTCAGCGCCCCATACTGCTCCAAAATCGCCTTGCGATACTGGCTGAGGTCAAAGCCCACAGTCCGTCCAGCAATTTGCTTTAAGTGCGCTGCACTCTGCTCCTGCAAATCCGAACCCAAGATGGCGCGCAGCTCTCCATCAGCTTTGACAATCCCCCGCACCTGCACCACGTATTCCTTGCAGACCCCGCGCCAGTCAAAATCCTCAGCCGGGAACTGCCATCCCGAGTCCTGATATCGCTCCGCCCAAATGACTTCCAGTTGAGCCGCGTCAATCTTCTTACAGCCCGTCTCAAACGCCTTGCCCAGAATGGCGCTCACCCCCTCATCCTGCACAAAGCGCTTCAGCACCCCAGCGTAGTGGTGGTCAACGCTGGTATCAGGAACGTCGCAAAACTGGAGTTCCTTGATAAATCGCTGGAGGAAAAAGCCGATCGCCTCCGCCATCGGCTGCTTCAGGGTCGATGCCTTCAGTCGTGCTACACCGCTGGTGAGACAGCCCTTGAAGAAATCCTCGACATAGCTTTCTAGCGCCTGGGTGGTGAAGCCCAGCACCTTCTCCAAGACAACCCGGCCCAACGCCACCCCAGTTGGGGTCAACAACAGCTCTAGCATTTCCCCACCCCCAGCCCGAGTCAATCCTGCGCCCCCAATATGGCACTCTCTAGGAAATTGTGGCTACAAGAACCCCAGACCAAGACCTCGGAGGTTTTTAAAAACCTCCGAGGTCTCAGCACCCCGCATTCAGGCATCATGGCTTCCGCCTAAACTGCGGCCAGACCGCGTTCACCCAACCGGGTGATCAAATCACTCAGCCCATCTGGATTCAACCGATAGCTGAGGGGATGGGCAATTAGCCGTGCCGTGCTGTAGTACAGCACCTCCAGCTCCACCAGGTTGTTTTCCTTCAGAGTGCGCCCCGTGGAAACCAGGTCAACAATCGCCTCCGACATTCCGGTAATCGGCCCCAGCTCCACCGAGCCTGACAACGGCACAATCTCCACCGGTAGATCAATACTTTGAAAATAGTCCCGAGCTGAATTGACAAACTTCGAGGCCACCCGGCTATGGGGGGCTAAATCCAGGGCTGACTGATAAGGGCTGTCTGCCTTCACCGCCACCGACAGCCGACAGCCGCCAAACTCTAAATCCTTCAGGTGGGCCACCGTTGGCTTCTTCTCTCGCAGCACGTCATAGCCGACAATGCCCAACTGCGCCTGGCCATACTCCACATACACTGGCACGTCCTGCGCCCGCACCAGCAAGCCCTGGGCCTGCCCCGTCGGGTCACTCACCTGAAGCTGACGGTTGGCCTTGTCCAGCAAAATGCTGAAATCTAGGCCCACAGCCTTAAATAGCTCAATACTGTCTTTGAGAAGCGCCCCTTTGGGCAATGCAACGGTGATCATGGGGATTGGGGGTGGGTGGGGCTTTTGAATGGTACTACTCGGGCTTCGCTGTTGGCTATTGGCTTCGCTGAGGCTATTAGCTATTGGCTGTTGGCTATTGGCTGTTGGCTTACTCTTCCTCCAGCTAACAGCCAACGGCTAACAGCTAACAGCCCTCCCCTCTCACCCAATCGCCTCAACCACCGCTTCCAATGCGATCGCAACATGACTCCAATGCGTCCCCCCCTGACAGAACACCACGTAGG
>PXDR01000439.1 GCA_003566335.1 Cyanobacteria bacterium T3Sed10_344R1 | reverse complement strand
TGAATAACTCTGCGCTAGCGCCATGTCGATCCCTTAAAGCTGAAGGTTGGTTCGGCTACTGCTCTACCGTATTGGGGGTCAGCTCAATCCCAGCCAGCCCCGCAAAGACTTTTAAGTCAAACCCGGTGTTAAAGGCCGCTCCATCTCGGATCGTTAGCTGTACCAAAGCATCGGGTTCCTCTAGGTTATCCCGCAACGCTGTGATCACCTTTTCCAGGATGGCAGGCGTGACGGGCCGGTCATTGAACCTGACCTGAACGGCTTGTTCTCCTTCCCCCACATTCAGAGTGACTCCGTGGAAGATGACGCCTTGACGGTCACGAAACTCGGCGATCACGTCGTAAACCGCTTTGGTCGTATCAAACCGAGGCCGCTCCCGCACAATCCGGGCCGGGCTCGCCTCATCGATGTAAAGCCGTTTGATCCCCTTCTCAGCAATATTGAAGGTTTCAGTCGAGGCGGCTTCCCCTGCACTGGCATAAACCTGGAGCAAGACTTGACTATCGGCAATGGGGATAGGTTCATCGTAAACCCTGCCTTCCCTGGGGTTAGTGCCATCAAGGGTATAGCGCAGTTCCGCCCTGGGCGTTACTGCCAACTCCACTTCCCGGTGGTCGGGGCGGTCATGAACCTGATAGCGGATTTTCAGCTTGGCCACCCATCGTTTGGGTTCACCAGGCTCGTGTCTGCCGGTTGTGTCTACCGCGAGGAAATACAGCGTCGGCGCTTGGGTGCGAAAGGCGTCGAGGTCATCGACCACGGGGTCATTCTGATTCACGGCTGCCGCCGAGCTGTAATGCACCCTCGGACTTGGGCCAGCATGGACGGGGGTGAGGGTAAACACGGTTTCCCCGGTCTGAGCGTCCTGCATCTGGCTGACAATGTTGACGGCAGTCTTCTCTTTAGGGAAGGGGCCTTTCTCTAGCCAGCCGTCGTTGCCCTCGCGCCAGCGCCCTTGGGTGATCGCCTGAACCTTGAGCTGATCTACCCCTCTGATCCCTGGTAGCCACGGCCAAGCCGGATTACTTTTGGCCCGCATCAGCACATCCCGCCAAGGGGTGCGGCGATCGTTCTGGGGCCATAGATCCTCTTCGGCCATCGCGAAGTAGGGTAGCGGGTCGTTCTCAACATCCGTGGCCAGCTTATGGTCACAGCGCGGACTTTCCAGCATCTTTTCAATCTGAGTTTCCACACTCCCTTCGCTGGTCTGGCCAAACTTCAATCCATTCTCGATGGTGGCCTCTTGGAGCCCCTCTATACCGGGGTAGAACAGCCGGTTATAGGTACCCTGAAGCGCCTGGAGAAACGCGCCTTCGGCTTCTTCTTTGGCGTCTTGAGCCTGGGCATGAAGGGTATCGCTGGCGCTGAGGCTCTTAACGATGCTCTCGATGGCGTACAGCTCCCGCAGTGCTTCCTCCACTCGGCTAGCCATGTAGGTGTCGTTACCGGACAGCACCAGCAGGTTGTTTTTTTCAGAAACCGATTGATAGAACCGATGGATATCTTCGGGCGGCACGCTGTTGTCTGGCGGCACAACCACTAGAATGCGATGGCTGCTGAGGCGAATCTCGTTGATCTCTGGCATCACCAGCACTTCTTGATAGGCCCGCTTAGAGCGGGCTTCTAATTCCCCTTCTAGGCGAGTCCGCAGTGCTTTGTAGACTTTCGGAGCGGGCAGCCCTTGGGCCTCTCGTTGGATGCGCTTGGTCAGGTTCTCGGTGTCTTTGAAGTAAAACAGCTCACCGTCGGCATGGAGATACCAAGCGGTTTTCCGCAGGCGCTCGAAGGCTTGGGCAAATTCCTCCGGCTTCCGGTTGGGGGCGACGAGGTACTCAATCACTTCTTCCCGGCGCAGCCCCATGTGCCCTTTCACCGCTAGGGATAAGGAGGCAGACAGAATCATCGCCGCGACCTGGGATGCGGCATCGCTGTTGAGGTTGGCATCGATGCCCTCGGCATGGGCGTTGCCGTGGTCGGCAATGTCCATCGTGATGGCCGGACGGAGGGCACGATTGATGTCTGTGACCTCGTTCATCACCTGGGTATCGTTCAGGTTGAGGTGTTGGGTGCCGATTAGAAACACATCATTCTGATCCCGAGACCAGGCGGATCGGATCACTCGGGCCGCAAACTGCAACAGGCCACGGGTTTCCCGGAAGTCTGGGTTGTCTTTGAACAGGGCGACCAGGTGCTTAAAGGCTGGGTGGAACGGATAGGTCGCCCGGATTTCGTCAGCAATTTGCTCCAAACTGCGGGCGGTGAGATAGCCGCTGTCTTCAGCCAGCTTCACCTGGGCAGCGTAGGCTTCGGCTACCTCATCAATTTCTTCTTCGGTCGGCAGCTCGGAAAAGAGTCGCTTCCGCAAAATCGAGTAGATTTCGCTCCCCTCTAGGGAAACAGGGGTGATCTTCTTCGCCTGGCGGGAGGCTTCTCGCTGCACGTCGGCCACGAGTTTATTCACCTCTTTCACCTGTTCCCGGTAGCTATCGGACAGGTTGGCCAGCACCACGCAGCAGCGGGGTAGCTCCAGGGC
>PXDR01000162.1 GCA_003566335.1 Cyanobacteria bacterium T3Sed10_344R1 | reverse complement strand
CGGCTGGTGCAGTTGGGGCAGGCGAATGATGAGCCTGTCCCTGGACAAAAAATTCGTCAGACAAGGCCATGCCGTCTAACTTCAGCGCCTCGCCATAGCGCCGAATGAAGCCACGCACAAAAATAGGTTCCGGCAGCGCTTCCCCATCACCGGCTTCAATCGCCTGTAGGAGAGAAGGGCGAATGAACACAACTTTCCCCAGTTCCTCTAAACTGCGGCCCTGTTCTTGCCGAACTTGACTAAGGTATTCACCAATTGAGCGCAGTTGCTCAAGCTGAGTGGGGTCTAAATTAGCCACGTTGCCTCACCCGTTCTCCTATGTAATCTAGCGGCGCAGCAGAAATCCAATGGAGTCCCTGAAACCGCGTTGTTGTTTAATGACGCCAATCTAATCACTGCCAGAATCGCGCTGCCAAAACTGACGGCACCAAAACCAACGGCACCAAAACCAACGTCATGAGATCTGCCCTCAATTGTAAAGGGGCAGGGCAGCATCGCGTTGGGTGTAGCCTTCCACTTTAGCGGCGATCTCTGGATTATAGAGCCGCAGGTAGTTCCAGTATCCGCCGAAAACTTCCTCGACATAGCCCCGAGTTTCAGGAAACGGGATCACCTCGACAAATTCATCCACATCCCGAAAGTTATCGCGCTGTAGCCAGTTAGCAATGCTGCCTGGCCCAGCGTTGTAGCTGGCGACGGCGTAGAGGGACTGGTTGTCAAATTCCCGGTGGGTGTAGTCCAAGTACCACGTGCCCAACTTGATGTTGTCGTTGGGGTCGTCCAGGTTGTAGTCGGGCAAGTCAGCCTGCAACTGGATCCACTCAGCCGTCTCGGGCATCACCTGCATCAGCCCGGCTGCGCCCACCCCCGAGCGAATCTGGGGTTCAAATCGAGATTCTTGGCGAATCAGGGCCGTCACCAACAGCGGATTAAGCTGTCGTTGGGCCGACCAAGTGGTGATCAAGTCCAGAAAAGGAAAAGGATAAAGGGCCTGCCAGTAGGCGTCAGATTGGGCCAACGACTGGTAGACCGCCTGGTCTTCCGGATCATCTCGCCAAGCCAGGCTAGACACCATAAACATGCCGTCTAGGTGATCGCCAACCCCCAGGCGCAGAACGCCGTCGGTAAACTGCGCCTCGACGGAGGGCTGTTCTGGGTCTTCAAATTCAACCTGCCACAGCGCCCAGGCGTCTTGGTCTTGGCCCAGTTGATAGAGGGTTTGCAGGGTCTCAGAACCGCTGAGCAGTTGAGGGCGTTGGGCGGGCAGATCAATCTGGGGCGTCTTCTGCCGCACGGTGTCGAAGTCGCCAACGTCGAGGTTGAGGGCAGCCGCCGACCGCCAGGCGTAGTAGGACTGAGGATACCGCCCCAGCACCCGTTCAAAGGCAGCGGTCGCGGCAGCAGTATCTCCCTGGCGGATGGCCCATTTGCCTTGCCAAAATCCGGCCCGGGGGGCGAGGTCGCTGGTTGGGCTGTCGGTCAAAATTTGGTCGGCCAGGTCATAGGCCGCAGCGTAGTCCTGGGCCTGGGCCTGTTGCTCGGCCTGTCGGTAGCGCAATTCGGCAGCCGCATTGGAGTCGCCGTGCTGACTGAGGATAGACTGCCGGGCTTGCTGGGCGGAGGTGGCGCTGTCCATGGCGTCCAGCAGACTGGCCCGTTCTAGCAACGCCTCCCCAGCGCGATCCGGGAAGCGCTCAATCACCACATCCAGCACCGGCAAGGCCAGGGCTCCAGGCAACAGCCCCGCCAAACGCATTAAGCCCAGGCTATTTTCTGGAGCGTCGGGAAAGTCACGGTTGAGCAAGCGGTAGGTTGCGATCGCAACTTCTCGCCGTCCCCCCAACTGCGATCCTCTTGCGGCCCGATAGAGGGTCAAGGCCGAGGGCTCAGCCTGGCCATAGGCTTCCCCGGCCTGACCATAGCGGCCCAGTTCCCAATAGCCAAAGCCAAGCGCCTGCCAATCATCAGCCGTGAGGCGATCGGCGTAAGTCTCCATCAGCTGATCCAGCCGCCCCTCAATATTGGGCCGATGCAGCCCGTGACGGGCCAGCAGATTGAGGAGAGTAAACTCATCCCCTTCTCCGGCAGCCAACCGTTGCTCAGCCACCACCACACTGCGAGGATGGGCCGGAAACATTTGCAGCAACTGATCCCAATAGTCAGGCTGGGTTTGGCCGAGTTGATACAGCCCCTCTGCCGCCGCCGGATCCTCCGCGTAATCAGTAATTAACCTCTGCCAAGCCTGCTGAGCCACCTCTGGCTGGCTCGCCGCAGTGGCCGCCCGCCCCCGTTGAATCAACACATAGGGCGCTAACACCGACAACTCTTCCTCTAGATCTGCCAGCAGGGGCAGGGCAGATCCCCCTTGATCCTGGTTAATCAAATCCGTTGCCAACAAGTAGCGGGCCTGGGCTTGCCCCAAACCATCCCCCTGCTGAACCAAGTCTTCTAGGTCAGATCTGCGATCCCTCGGCGGCTGCGTCGCCAGGGTCAGCACCGTGGCCCTGTCCCCCTCTGGTTCTGAAGAGTCTAGT
>PXDR01000627.1 GCA_003566335.1 Cyanobacteria bacterium T3Sed10_344R1 | reverse complement strand
GGGCGTATCTAAGGGTTAGGGGAACGGTCAGGCCAGGACTTAGGCACAGTAGGGAAGAGTTGTTCAAATCGGCCATTGGCCCAAGCCAGCCTAAGCAGCAGGAGATGGTTAAAGCCGTCCTCACTCCAGCGCATACCAACCCCCTTGAATCGCTGCTGAATCAGCCATTTACAAGCACTTTCAACCATTCCCGAGCCCAAAGGCAAGCCCAATTGCTCAAAATGTTGATAGCGGGTATGGCGCTCATGGCGCTGAAAATAAGCCTGCACCTGTATCAAGGTAGAGCGGGCTGAGTTTGACCAACCGGGAAGGTGCATCAAGCTGGTTAACGCCGCCCTGACCCGTTGGGCCTGGCCATGACGCAGCCAATGCCGCCAGCGATGGAACCAAGCTTGGGCCTCAGCCGAATTGAGGGAGCCAAAGAGCGCCTCCGTTGCCCGGGCCAGATGACTAGCAGCATGGAAGAAATCGAGCACCCCGATAGCGGTGGCAAAACAGGTGCGGTAGACCCGCCAAAAGCCGCGTCCCCCGTCACTGAGCCAGACCACGACCGTTGCGGCGTCCACCCCTTGGCGAGTTGCCTCCAACTGCAGAGGTGGGATGAAGTCATCAATGGTGCCCAACACCGCCACCAGTCGGCGTCTGAGCAGTTGGGGGAGAGTCTCTCCGGCCCGAGTGACCCGAGTGCCGAGGCGGGCCAGAATGCCGACTTTTATCTCCCGCCATTGAATGGCACCCACCGAAGTCTTCGGCGTAGGCCGAAACGGCACCATCACCCCATCAGCCCCAATGGCCAAGGGCAGAGCCGCCAAAGCGTCGTCGATAGCCTCAGGAGTCACCGTCTCGCCGGAGCCTTGAGCGCTCAAGACCTCAGCCAGAGCCGATTCGGCCCGTTGCCCCACCTGTTGCACCCAATTCCACAGACTCGCCGCGCTGACCGACAGACCACTCCACTGCCGCAACACCTCACTCGCTTGAGCGTAGGGCATCATCACGCTTAGCAGACACCCTAAGCGCACTAACTCTTCACTGCTCTGCTGATAGGGGACAATCCCCAACGCTTCATCGAGCGGCACTCGCTGACTCTCACGGCAGCCCCGGGAACAGCGACCCACCCGACGCTTTCAGCCAATTGGGCCGACCAGCGTCTGGAGTTGACGCCGCTGAAAGCCTTTGGAGTGCAATCGGTGACCACAATGGGGGCAAGTGCCCCACGACTGGGCAGCCTCACCCCGGCGAGTCAGGTCGCGCTCCAGCAGCCAGCGGGCCAGCCCCAACCCCAACTGCAATGCCAACAGCACCATCTCAGGCAGGGTGGTTGCGGCGGACAAGGCGGACAGTTGGGCTTGTTGCGCTGGGTGCTCTAGCCATTCACTCAGTTGGGGCGCTATGCTCATGGTTAATAGATTTTTGGGGTACGGGGAGATATTCTCCCTGCACCCTCTTTTTTTGGCTAGTCCCCCAAACGCTGGATACGCCCAAATGGCCCCTTTGTGTTTTGATGTTCCGAGCTGTCGCGTGATAAGCAGCGCTAAAACAGCGTAAAACATAGCGTAGTAGCAACGATTGATGGAGTCAGAATAAAGGTCTTGCTGAAATAGAATCTGTCCAGCATTTAGGGCTTTTTGGGCCTGGTGAAGCCGTGCCTTCACCAGAACCCTAATATCGTCTGACTGGCTCATGCAGCAATACCTTCTGCGAGGATATTGTGAATAAGTGGGCTAGCTGTATAGGGACTGCTCTCAAACTGTTGGCGCGAGTATTTGACTGTGGTAATCACGACATCATGATCAAAGCCAACTTCCCAGGCGATATGGCTAATGGCTTTCCAAGTGGTGAGGTCTAGTTGATCCACAACGACACAGATATCGAAGTCTGAATCAGGTTGAGCACTGCCTTTTGCCCGTGAACCAAAGGCCCAAATGCTGGCATGGGGAAATTGCTCTCGAATTTTTCTGGCAAGTTCTATCAAAATTTCCTGATCGTTTGCTGACAGCATAATTCGCTGAAGACTTTTGTGGGCAGTATGTCAATGCCGGCTCAATTGTAACTGTAGCGTTGTGCGGTTCCCGTCAATCCCCACTATCCCCATCATCCAGCATCTCCACGCTGACCAAATTTCAGGTCAGCCCAGGCGGTTTGGAAGGTTTCAACGTCGCCCTGTTCTTCGGCGATTTTGAGGTCGCGGATGGTTTCGGCCCGTTGGATGGCGGGGGTTTTGGCGAGACCGCTGGTTTCAAAGCAGGTTTGCAGGGCTTTGTAGATGCCGGTGCGGCGGCTCATGGTTTGGTATTTGCGTTCGGTGTCGAGGAGTTTGGCGACGAGTTCGAGATACATGGGATCGTCGTCGCAAAGGTTGGCGAGGATGGCCCACTCGTCGGGGCCGAGGGTGGTGGCATCGGCGGTGGCGCGGGGATCTTGGAATTTTTCGCCAGTAACTTCGTGAAAGATCACTCCTGTTCGTGTTTGGGCAGATACTTCACCAGGGCTTTCATCACTTCGCCGGGGTGGAACCGAAGTGGGCGGGTGGCGTC
>PXDR01000190.1 GCA_003566335.1 Cyanobacteria bacterium T3Sed10_344R1 | reverse complement strand
CCCGTTCCGCTCATCAAACAGGTGGGCCACCAGGGCTGAGTCGCGGTCGAGGCCGAGGGTGAGCTGGGTCAGGTCATTGGAGCCAATGGAGAAGCCGTCAAACACCTGGGCAAATTCCTCCTCCAGGATGACGTTGCTGGGCAGCTCACACATGACGTAGACCTGGAGGCCATTTTGGCCTTGGACAAGACCATGGCTCGCCATTTCGGCAATCACTCGGCGGCCTTCTTCCGGGGTGCGGCAGAAGGGCACCATCAGCACCATGTTGGTCAGGCCCATGTCGTCCCGTACCCGCTTGAGGGCTTGGCATTCTAGGGCAAAGCCGTCCCGGTAGCGCGGGTCGTAGTAGCGAGATGCGCCCCGCCAGCCAATCATCGGGTTTTCTTCGGTGGGCTCAAAGCCTTCCCCGCCGAGCAAGTTGGCGTACTCGTTGCTCTTGAAGTCCGACAGCCGCACAATTACCGGCTTGGGATAAAAGGCAGCGGCAATCATGCTCACCCCTTGGGCTAGCTTATCGACAAAGTATTGGGGCTTGTCGGCATAGCGGGAAGTGAGCTGGGCGATTTTGCGCTTGGTTGACCCATCAGCCAACTGGTCATAGTTGACCAAGGCCAGGGGATGCACCTGGATATGGTTGGCAATGATGAACTCTAGGCGGGCTAGGCCCACGCCATCGTTGGGCAGGGCAGCGGCGCTAAAGGCCCGGTCGGGGTTGCCCAGGTTCAGCATGATTTGGGTGCGGGTTCTGGGCAGGTCGTCGAGCAGGGTCTCTTCAATTTCGAAGGGCAGTAATCCGTCGTAGACCCGGCCTTCTTCTCCTTCTGCACAAGACACGGTGATGTCTTCGCCGGTGTGCAGGGTTTCGGTGGCGTCCCCACAGCCGACGATGGCTGGGATGCCCATTTCTCGGGCAATGATGGCAGCGTGGCAGGTGCGGCCCCCCTGGTTGGTGACGATGGCAGCGGCCTGCTTCATGATCGGTTCCCAGTCGGGGTCGGTTTTGGCGGTGACCAAGACCTCGCCGGGGCGAAACTGCTCAATTTCGGCGACGTCCAGGATGACGCAGGCTTTGCCCTGGCCGATCATTTCGCCGACGGCTCGACCGGTCACCCGAGGAGCCGCAGGGGCGGAGGCGCTGAGGTGGTAGCGCTTCAGTACGTTGGTCTTTTGCTGCGATCGCACGGTTTCAGGCCGAGCTTGAACAATGAACAGGTCGCCGGTGTTCCCATCTTTGGCCCATTCAATATCCATCGGGGTGTAGACCCCGCGCAGTTGGCTGTAGTGGTCTTCAATCTGACAGGCCCAGTGGGCAAGCTGTAGTACGTCTTCATCGCTGAGGGCAAACTTTTGCTGCTCGGTGACGGGAACCGGAATATTTTTCACTTGCTTGCTGCCGCCGAGGTCGTAGACCATCTTCAGGGCTTTGCTGCCCAGACGACGGGTGAGGATGGGCCGAAATCCTTGCTTAAGCGTGGGCTTAAACACGAAGTATTCGTCGGGGTTGACGGTGCCCTGCACCACGTTTTCGCCCAGACCATAGGCGGAGGTGACTAACACCGCGTCTTTGAAGCCGGTTTCGGTATCAATGGAGAATATGACGCCGGAGCTGGCTAGGTCAGAGCGCACCATTTTTTGGATGCAGACCGACAGGGCCACGTCAAAGTGATCAAAGCCCTTAATCTGACGGTAGGAGATGGCGCGGTCGGTAAACAGGGAGGCGAAGCAACGCTTGCAGGCGGTGATAACGCTGTTGGCCCCGTGGACGTTGAGGTAGGTTTCTTGCTGACCGGCAAAGCTGGCATCGGGCAGGTCTTCGGCGGTAGCACTAGAGCGCACGGCTACGTCTACATCGGGGCCGTAGCGATCGCAGAGCTGGGCATAGGCTTGGGCAATGCTCAGCTCTAGGTCGGCAGCAAGAGGAGCATTGAGAATCAACTGACGAGCCTGCTTGCCTCGGATTCTGAGGTTATTGACATCGTTAACGTCGAGGTCGGCGAACAAATCCCGCAACTGGCGGTCAAGTCCAGCCCCGGCAACGAAGCGGCGGTAAGCGTGGGCGGTGGTGGCGAACCCGGTGGGCACCTGGATGCCTTGGGGCATCAACTGCTGAATCATTTCCCCCAGGGAGGCGTTTTTGCCGCCGACTAGGGAGATATCGCTGAGGCGAATATCGTCGAGCCACAGCACAAGCTGTTGGGTTTTAGGGCCGGTGGTGGTGGCGTTGAGGGTGGTCGTCATGGTGAGTTGCCTCCAGGGTAGATTCTGTCGCGCGGTCAAAACAAGCGGGTTGTCAGACCCGATTTGCTGAGCTCAAGGCTGAGCTGAATGGAAATGGGTTTGCAGATTAAACTCACGATCAATTCATCAGCAGGTTCATTAGTAAATTCACCAGCGAACCTGTCGCGAGGTCTAGCGACAGGTCTGACAATACAAGACTGTCGAAATAGCCTGTATCGCTAGGATGAGATCAAAGATGAAATATGAGGTGACATGGCTTAAGGACAGCAGTCAAGCTGTCGGCGAAGAATAGAGAAAAT
>PXDR01000027.1 GCA_003566335.1 Cyanobacteria bacterium T3Sed10_344R1 | reverse complement strand
CAGATTCGTCGTCAGGGCCAAGATCAAACCCTGACCCTTGAACCCGGAACCCTGCCGGACACCATGACTGACTCTCGGCCCCAGCAGCGGCCCCGGTTATTCCGTCCTTAGGAAATAGCCTTAGTTCAATTTCGAGGCGACTGTGGCCGCCCGCGCCCCAATCGCCTCAATGCTGGCCCGCTGGTCAGCGTCAGTTAGTTGACCGGCATCGTCAAACATTTGATAGGCGTTGGGCACCGCCTTCTGGTCAGGAATCACTAACACGCTGATCCCTTCTAGGATCTCTCGCAGGTGGCGCAGACCCCGCAAGCCACCCAAACCACCCGGCGAGGTAGCCATAATGCCAGCGGTCTTGCCTTTAAAGCAGGCCAAGGGGGCTTCGCCGGGTTCTGCCCGAGACAGCCAGTCAATTAAGTTCTTTAGCGCCCCGGTGACTGAGCCGTTGTACTCCGGTGAGGCGATCAAAAAGCCGTGGCTGGCTTTGCACAGCTCTTTCAGGGTCAACACGCTCTCAGGAAAGCCGTTTTCGGCAAACCAATCGTCGTCATATTGGGGCATCGGGTAGTCTTTGAGGTTCAGTACCGTCACCTCAGCCCCTGCGGCTTCTGCTCCAGCAGCAGCCACCTTCACTAATTTCTTATTCAGAGAATCGGCTCGCAAACTGCCGGAAAAGGCGAGTAACTTGATCTGCTCCGCCATAGAAAACCTCCTAAAACTGGTTTAAATCATCATCGTAGAAAAATGGCTATTCCGACTCTATCCGCAGCCGGAATAGCCTGGGTGAGACCGTTACAGCTTGGCGTGGGCTCCATCGCAGAACGGTGGATTGCCGGTTTGCTTGCACTGGCATAAAGCCACAGTTTGCTTCTTCTCTAGGGTCACTTTCATTGGCTTAAAGCCAGTGTCTTGGTGCGACCCATCACAGAAGGCTTGGTTGCTGGTGTTGCCACAGGTGCACCACCAGTAATCCCCAGCTTCTAGTTCCACCACGAGGGGGGTTTTTGCCGAAATTGTCGGTTCACTCATTGGTCTTTCCTCTCAACGTCAACGGTCACAATCAACGGTCTACGAAACGGGGGGATTTGACCTGAACCTCAGCCGCCCCCCACGGCTGGGTTTGGGGTGCGATCGCACCCCAAACTTGTCTCCTGGCACCCTAAGCCGCTGCCAAGTCAAACAGCAGAAACTCAGTGCCGTCAGCCTGGGCGGTGATGTCCAGATCTGCCGTCAGCACGATCCCAGCAGCATCGCCAGCGGTCAGGGTTTGGTCATTCACCTGGAGCGCTCCGTGGGCTACCTGCAGCCAAGCCCAGCGACTCGGCCCCAGATTGTGGGCAATCTGGTCACCGTCATTCAGCAGCGCCGCATATAGATTCACGTCTTGGTGAATGGTGACGGAGCCATCCCGCCCATCGCGGGAGCCAATCAGCCGCAGTTGCCCCGGGGTTTCACTGACGGGCATATGCTTCTCTTCGTAGCTGGGAGGCAGCCCTTGGGTGTCGGGCAGCAGCCAGATTTGCAGCAGGTGAACCGGCTCGCTGCTAGAAGCGTTGTACTCGCTGTGCATGATGCCAGTCCCGGCAGACATCCGCTGGACATCACCATGACGAATCACCGAGCCATTGCCGATACTGTCCTTGTGGGCCAAACCGCCAGACAGGACATAGGTGACGATTTCCATGTCCCGGTGGCCGTGGGTCGAGAACCCTTGGCTGGGGGCAATCTTGTCTTCGTTAATCACCCGCAGGCTAGAAAAGCCCATGTGAGTGGGATCATAGTAGTTGCCAAAAGAGAAGCTGTGACGGCTGTCGAGCCAACCAAAGTTAGCAGCACCGCGCTCATGGGATGGACGAAGGGTAATCATGGCCGAACCTCCTAACGGTTGGGAAAAGGTTGAAATGCTGTTCTGGCCGCAACGAGGCGGGGGGCCTAGAACGGCATGGCTCTATTATGAATTGGCTCCATAAAAAAGACAATAAGATATTTTATTGACAGTCTGTCGCCTAAAAAGAGACAAAGCTTGGCCTAGGCGATAAACTGCTGGGAGGCGGAATGGTGCGTTACGGCTTCGCCTAACTGAGGCCAGGATGAGGCTAGGAAAGGGGCCAGGAAAGGGGCCAGTCAGTGTGCTGTAAACAAGCTGGAGGATGGCCCAGATGGATAAATTTGAAGGGATGCGGGCCTTTGCCCAAGTGGTCGATGCTGGCGGCTTTGCGGCAGCGGCGCGACAGATGGGGCTGTCTCGCTCGGCGGTGAATAAGCTGGTGATCAACCTAGAAGACAATTTGGGGGTGCAATTACTGCACCGGACAACGCGCAAGGTGACGCCAACCGCAACGGGGCTGGCCTTTTACCAACGCTGTGTGGCAATTCTGGCGGACTTGGCCGAAGCGGAATTGGCGGTAGCTAATTTACACAGTCAGCCAGCCGGTACCCTGCGGGTGAACGCGCCGATGTCCTTTGGCACCCTGCATTTGGCGGCAGCCGTGGCGGACTTTTTGCAGCAGTACCCAGAGCTCGATGTGGAGCTATCCCTTAACGATCGCTT
>PXDR01000590.1 GCA_003566335.1 Cyanobacteria bacterium T3Sed10_344R1 | reverse complement strand
TTATTGATTTCATGGGCTACCCCTGCCACCAATTGCCCCAGACTCGACATTTTTTCACTCTGCACCATCTGAGTTTGGGTCTGTTGCAGTTCTGCCAGGGTTTTCTGCAGTTCTGCGGTACGCTCCTCGACTCGACTCTCTAGCAGCTCATTATTCTTGGCTAAGGATTGAAATGAGGTCTGGAGCTGCTGCGCCATTGAGTTAAAGGCCCGAGTCAGCACGTTTATTTCTTTGACATTGCCTTCCGCTAGCCGCTGGCTTAAGTCGCCCCTCGCCATGCAATCGGTAGCAACGCTCAACTGGGTCATCGGCTGGCTAATTCGCCGCGCCGTCAAAATGCCCAACACCGTGGTCACCGCCAAAGCCAGCAAACAAAGCAACACCGTAGAGCGGGTATTGGCGTTAATTTGCCCCATAAACGCACTCTCCGGCACCCCCACCACCACCAGCCAGTCCAGGCCAAACTCGTCCTGCCACGGGGTGACATTGACATAGTGGGGTTCATCCGCCAAATCTAGCCGCAGCATCTGCCCAGTTTCAATCTGGCGAAACTCGCCAAAGCGATCTTTCAACTGTTGAGAGACAGCTTGCACCATGACATTTGTACTGTTCGTTGCGGCGACTCGCTGGATCTCCCCATCTTCATCTACCAGAAACGGCGGCTCATCCCCTGACTTAGCCAGCAGCAGTCCATCCCGCTCTAGGATGAAAATTGAACCCCGTTGACTCGCCTCCAACTCCCCCAAAAATTCGCTCAAGCTCAGCAGGTGAACATCAGCAGCCACCATGCCCAACAACTGATCATTTTCGTTGTAGATTGGCCGACTAGCCGACACGGCTACATAGGGGAAATTGGGGTAGTTAATTGTGACCACTGGCGACCAGACTGGGCCACCGGCAGCAATGGGTTCGGTGTACCAATCTTCTTCAAAATTGTTCCAGGTCAGGGTATCAATCAGCTCAGTGCGGTTGCCCTGGTCATCCGTGGCGTAGCTTTGCCAGTTGTCTACTGGCTGACCATCCCAATCGTCAATGGTGATGAAATCAGGGTTATAGCGCGCGGCCCCGCCTCCGGCCCCGGTTTCTAGACCAAAGCCAATGTAGTGGAGGTCGTACACCTGCATTTGCTGCCAAAAGTAGCGACTGACGGCTTCTCGATCGTTGACATCTAGCACCCCCATCTGAATGGCATCAGCATTCAGGGCGGTGACCTGGTGGGGAGCAGCGAAGTAGCTATCCAAATGTTGATCAACGCTGTTGCTGGTGCGGCTCATCAGTTGACCAGCCAGGTCATTGACTGCCCGCTGGCCATTGCGAAACGAGAGGTAGCCCACCAAGCCAACTGCCGCAAAGGTTTGCAGCAGAAACGGAACTACCAGTAACAGCTTGAGGGGCACAGCCCGACGAGGAGCATGAGAAGGGAGGGTCATTTTTACGCAATCAGAAATAGAACCAGGTCTCGATATCGCACTTTAATCAGGCAGTCGGGTATCAAACGGGAGGACATTACCTGTAAGCGTTATCCGACGACGGACAAAATTGTGTTTGGAGCTGCAATATTCAGCAATCCGTAACGGGAGAACGGTTAACCTTGCTAACTACAGCAAAAAATTCTAAAAATGAGCTAAAAATGACGATTATGGCTAGAGAGTGCGTATACAGCCCCATAATGCCCAACCTGGCTGGGAAAGTACCAATGAGTTAGCAAATCGCTATGTCAAACCCTGCGGCAGGCCAAGCAGCAGACCGGGCAGCAGGCTTAAGATCTCTGTTGGGTTTAGATTTTGGCTAAGATGGGAAAACTAGGACTGCAGATTTACTGCACTTGCCAATTTATTTAATACAGTCTGGTAGAACGACCTGGATCTGAGACATCTGTGCTGATCCTGCCAGGCAAAGTTAAATCACCGTTCAAGTTTAGAACCAATTTCGGGGCATGGGCATGGACAATTTCCCTACAGTGCAAACCAGATTTCAGAAAGTCCAGACCGGGCTGCAGTGGCTGCTGGCTCGGCCCTACATCTGGTGCCCAGTGCTAGCGATCGCACTTCTAGCCGTTTTCCTCTGGGAAAACCGGAATAACCCCGATTGGACAGGCGCTTACCAAGGCTCTCAAACCACTGCTAGTGGCCTTGACTTGTCGAACCTCACCCCAGAACAGCAGGCAGAACTCGCCGCAGCCGAAGACCCGGATCAGCTCTCTGCCCTGGTCGGTGAATTTAACCTGACCCAAAGTGAAGCCGATCTGCTGGCCCAACAAGACGGCTTAGAGGCCGAGGCTGAGCAAGATGAATTCGGTGTTGTGGACGGTCAGGCCGTCGAGAATCCTTTTGCGGAGTATCTAGAGAACTATCGCTTTATGGGCGGTGGTTCTGGAGCAAGTGGTTCTGGATCGGGCAGCAACGGCACCAGAACTGGCCCGGAGTTTTTCTCGTCTCCTCGGCCCAGTAGCGAGACGTCAACCGCCCCAGCCACCAGCGCCCTTCAGGATGCTCTGACCCGCCAAAGCGAGGCTCGACAAACTAACGGACAGGCTAACGGCCAGACCA
>PXDR01000306.1 GCA_003566335.1 Cyanobacteria bacterium T3Sed10_344R1 | reverse complement strand
CTGCCCCCCCAACACGCAAACGAACTGTCCAATCTGGGGCATTGCCGGATCGTGTGTGGGCCAGATTGATGGGTCATTATGCGGGTGTGGGCGGGTTTTGATTGATATGTGGGGGATGGGTGGGATGTGTATCGGCTAAACCCGACCCTACGGAACCGCCCCTACGGTGCTGCGCGATGGGAACGGAATTGCGTTACAACCCCAACCGATATCCTTTGCCGTAGACCGTGTGAATCAGCGGGGCTTCGCCTGACTGCTGAATCTTGCGCCGTAGCAGCCGCATTTGGGCCGCTAATACATTGCTGTGGGGTTTGCCTTTTTCGCCCCAAATCGCTTGGTAGATCTGGTCGTGGGTCAACAGTTGATTCGGCTGCCGAATCAGGTAGGCCAAAAGCTGGGTTTCTTTTTCTGATAGCTCAATCATGCGATCGCACCGCCGCGCAATCTGATTCGCTTCATCTAGGGTGAGGTCTTCAAACTGGAGTTGCCCCGGGGGCGCAGCTTCCAAAGTTGGGGGGCGTCGCAGTAGGGCGCGCACTCGGGCCAACAGTTCTCGCAGCTCAAACGGTTTGACTAAATAATCATCCGCCCCAGCATCCAGGCCCGCCACCCGATCATCCAGGGTGTCTTTTGCCGTCAGGAACAAAACCGGCGTTGCATCTCCGCGAGATCGCACTTCTTGGCAAATGCCCAGGCCGCTAATTTGAGGCAGCATCCAGTCCAGAATTAGCAGGTCGTAGTTATTGTTCAAAGCCAGGTTGAGACCCGTTTCGCCATCTGTGGCTACATCAACGCTGTAGCCCTGGCGTTGCAGTAGTCGGCTTAGGGGCGCGGTGAGAGCGGCTTCATCATCGACCAGCAGAATCTGCATGGGAGGGCAGGAAGGAGGGTAGGAAAGCGTAGAGGACTAATCGGTGAACGCCGTTGATCGGGAGCGATCGGCAGTTTCTGTGGACATCTCTGGGGGGCAGAGGGTGGTGAGGGCGATGGCTTGGGCTCCAGGCATTTGGCCGTAGGTGAAGCAGTAGGGGATCTCTGGCGGCAGTTCGGCCCGGAGGGCGGCGAGGGCGTAGGGACTGCCGTAGAGGATCAGCCCCTGGAGGGTGTGGCTGTCCCGCAGGTGGTAGAACCAGGCTAGGGCCAGGGCGCTGAGACCAGCGGTGCCGCGAAAGGGATTTCCTCGGCTAAAGAGTTGAAGCAGAGTCGGTTGGGTGGGCAAGGTGCCGGGAAACAGCTCGCCCAGTCGAGCATCAATCAGGCGGGGCCGGTAGCCCAGGCTGGTGGGGTGGGTCAGGGCCGGACAATCGGGGGCCAGCCAGGGTTGACGCAGCAGGTCATCCACAATGATCAGATTTTGGCCGGGTTGCGCAGTGGGGCACGTACACAGTTGGCCTCGGCACTCTAGGGCTGCGGTGGTAATGTCGGCAATCAGCTGACGGGCTGGGGGCTGAGCCAGCTGATCGAGCTGGATGGGGGGCGGGGGCTGATGTTCCCAAGCGTGTTTAGAGGGGTTGTCTGGGGGCGTCATGCCGCTGACTTTTTGCTTGGCTCGCCAAATCCGGGCGAGGGACTGCTGAATCCGCTCGGGGGACAGGCGACCGATGTTCACGGCTTCACAAATGGCTGCGATCGCACCTTCAACATCTTCCGGCATCAGCACCACATCCGCCCCGGCTTCCACCGCCAGCACCGCCGCCTCATAGGGGCCGTAGTCTTGACTGATTGCCCCCATAATCAGCGCATCGGTGACCACTAGCCCTTCAAACCCCCAATCCTGACGTAGCAGACCGGTGAGAATCGCCGGAGATAGGGTGGCCGGATAGACCGGATCGAGGATGGGTAGGCGCAGGTGGGCGGTCATAATGCTGTCTACCCCCGCTGCGATCGCCTGGCGAAAGGGCGGCCACTCCACCGCTGCCAGCCGATCCAGGTCATGGTCAAGCTGGGGCAAGCGCAGGTGGGAATCCGTCGCTGTATCTCCATGCCCCGGAAAATGCTTGGCCGTCGTCAGCACCGAAAACTGCTGCGCCCCGGCAATAAAGGCTTGGGTCAACTGGCTCACCTGGTCTGGCACTGCGCCAAAGGCCCGCACATTGATCACCGGATTGGCCGGGTTGTTGTTGACATCCACCACCGGGGCCAGCAGCCAGTTGAGGCCAATCGCCCGCGCTTCTTGGGCGGTCAACGCCCCGTATTGTTCAGCGAGCTTCCGGGCTTGGGATAAATCTTGGGCTGCGATCGCAGCCAGGGCCATCGGCGGCGGCAGTTCCGTTGCCCCCGCAAACCGCTGCCCCACCCCCTCTTCAATATCAGCCGCCAGCAGCAGCGGAATCTGAGCCCAGTCCTGAAGCTGTTGACAGCGCAGCCCCACCTCCGCCGCACTGCCACCCAGCAAAATTACGCCCCCCACCCCCAGATCACCCAGGGCGTAGCGCAGAGCCGCATTATCAGCTTCCCAGGCGGGATACTGGCGCTGATGGTCAAACAGATGCCCCGAGGCCCGCACAACCATAAGCTGTGCCACCTGCACCGCCAGGGGCAAGCGTTCAAAATCAG
>PXDR01000150.1 GCA_003566335.1 Cyanobacteria bacterium T3Sed10_344R1 | reverse complement strand
AGATAGATATGCTGTTTAGCTTGATGACCTGTACATGTATTAAATCCAATGACGGATAAGCCAAAACCAGGGAAACGCTTTGGGGGTAAGAGTAAACCCCAGCGAGCATCATCAGGAGGGCAAACCGATCGCAGCGCTCGCGCTCCCCGTCGAGAACGTCCGACTGGGGGACGTCGCCCCGCCATTGATAGCCCTAGACCGACCGGGCGTAATCATGGCAAGAAGGTGATCCTGGGTAAGTCTGCTCCTAAAGCTGCTGATCCTGGCACTGGTTCCGGCGAAACGTTCCGTCGGCCAATCGGGGCCGATCATCAGGGTCGTGATTATCAGGGCCGTGATTATCAGGGTCGCGATCGCAACTCTAACCGCGACTTCCAGCGATCCCGAGACGATGGGCGCGAGTCTCCACCTTCTACCGTGCTGCCGCCTGCCGCCAAGGGCGAACCAGAAGACGATCGCGATGATGACTTAATCTATGGTCGCCATGCGGTCGAAGCGGCAATTACCGGGGAACGCACCCTTAACCGGCTGTGGGTCACCCCCCGACTGCGGTACGACGCCCGCTTCCATTCCCTGTTAGCTGACGCCAAAGCTGGCGGTACCGTGATTGACGAAGTCGATAACCGCCGCCTCAGCCAAATCACCAATGGTGCCAACCACCAGGGGATCGCAGCTCAAGCTGCCTCCTATGGCTACATGGAGCTTGAGGACTTAATTAGCCAAGCCAAAGCCGCTGTCAAGCGGCCCGTGATTGTCGCTGCTGACGGCATCACTGATCCCCACAACTTAGGGGCAATTATCCGCACAGCGGAGGCGATCGGTGCTCAGGGCATCGTCATTCCCCAGCGGCGGGCGGTGGGCATCACCTCCACCGTGGCCAAGGTCGCTGCCGGAGCGCTGGAAACTTTTCCGGTGGCTCGGGTCGTCAACTTAGGGCGGGCTCTAGAGCAGCTAAAGCAGGCTGGTTTCTGGATCTACGGCACCGCCGCCAATGCCAGTGACCCGGTACACCGGGTGGAGTTCACCGAAGCCACCGTGCTGGTAGTTGGGGCCGAAGGCGATGGGCTAAGCCTCTCAATCCAGCGTGGCTGCGATATGCTGATCTCAATCCCGATTGTGGGCCGCACCCAAAGCCTGAATGCTTCTGTCGCTGCCGGTATGGCACTTTACGAGATTTACCGCCAACAGTGGTCGAACAAGTTAAACCTCAGTGCTTTACAGAAAGAAAAGTAACAGAGTATAAAGAAGTTTATAGCTTTTTCCGCTCTGTCTATGGCGGTTCGACGCCAACTGCATGTCCTTTGACAAAGCGTTAGTCATCCCGAGACCTATGAAGAATTTTTTTAGTCGTCTATTTGGCCGCGCGGATTCCAGCAAAGAGTGGTGGTTAGAGGTGAAAACCGAAGGCCCCGCCTGCACCTATTACTTTGGCCCGTTCGCCAATGCAGAAGAAGCCGCAGCGGCAAAATCTGGCTATACCGAAGATTTAGAGAAAGAAGGAGCCCAGGGACTCAAGTCCCAGGTGCTGCATTGTGAGCGTCCGTCCCAGCTCACCATCTATGACGAGAGTATTGATGGTCGCAGCCCGATGTCTCCAGCATTTAGCGGCCAGCCCTAGCTGCCCTAGTTTGTCAGGAAAAAGTCATTAAGCAAAAAGCGGAAGAGTAGCCAGGGGGCTCTCTTCCGCTTATTTGTCTGGCTATCCGGACATTCTCGACCAGTTCTGGGGCATTATGCCTGGGTAAGACGAGTTAGAAGTTGGGTCGAACGATCGACAAAGGTCTTCATGCCGTCGGCATCAAAGCCTTTCTGGGCCATCAGGGCTAGGTCATAGACCTGCTGGCAAATCATGGCGCTCAAGGCTCCTGTGGGGGAGGTGCTGCCGTCTGGTTGTGCGATCGCACCCTGGTTTAAACTCACCAGGTTTTGAATCAGCGGGTGGGCCGTGTTTACCAGCAGAATGTGATCCTCAGGGAACTCTGCCTGCTGCTGTTGCAGCATGGCGGTCATTTCCTGCATTCGCCGAGCCGCCTCGGGCAAGAGCACCATCGCCGGTGGAGCGCTGGCCGCATCCCCAGTCACCTTCAGCGCTTGAGGCTTCACGTTTACCCGAGGCCGGTTAATCGCCTGCTCAAACAGATCCTTAATTTGATCGGTTCGGGTCTTATTGGTGGCCGGATCCACAATTTCTGCCGCTTTGTCCTGATCCACCAGGGTGTCATCCACATCGGCATCCACCCGAGAGAACTTCACGTCCTGATATTCCTGCTCCAGGAAGCTGACAAAGTGGGTGTCGATGAATGAGTCCATAAACAGGACTTCAATCCCCTGGCGCTGGTTGAGGTCAATGTAGGTCGCCTGGGAGACCTCATCCGTGGCATAGAACACCCGGTTTTCGTGATTAGCCTTGTTGCGTTCCAGGTACTCCTTCAGGGTGGTGTAGCTCCGGCCTTTGTCATCAGTGGCGGTAGCTGGGTCTGCAGCAGTATCCTGCCAAGCATCGCCCTCGTCTGTCTGCACCTCAACTTGGGGCTGGTCTGCGGCCTGACCCAGCTT
>PXDR01000210.1 GCA_003566335.1 Cyanobacteria bacterium T3Sed10_344R1 | reverse complement strand
GCTGAAAGTATCCCTCATGCTGTCGAGCACCGCTGCCACGACTGACGAGCACCCATTCCCCAATACCTGCCCCCACCACGTCGGCGGCGACTTCGTATTCGGTTGTAGGTTCGCCCATTTCGTCCATCTGCTGCACCAACAGCAGCTTCACCCCCTGAAGGGTGGGCTCTTTGCAGGTGCTGACCACGGTGCCGCGCACTTTCGCTAAGTACATGAAAGATTAGCGTCCGTAGGGGCGAATACCGCTAACGCTTTCCCGGAACTGTTCAACCGCTTCGGTATAGCGAATCGGCAGGACAAACTCAAGGTTCTCGTGGGGACGGGCAATGATGTGGGTAGACAGCACTTGACCGCCGTTGACCCGCTTGACGTTGTCTACGCCAGCCGCCACAGAAGCCTGAACTTCCGAGACATCGCCCCGGACGATTACGGTGACCCGACCGCTACCGATTTTCTCGTAGCCCACTAGGGTGACCCGAGCGGCTTTGACCATCGCGTCAGCCGCTTCGACCACTGCCGGAAACCCGAGGGTCTCGATCATTCCAACTGCAATTGCCATATCTCAAAATTCCTTAATTTCTGGGCGGTTGATGTCTGCGTATCTCGATATCTAGCGTTTGGGTCTAGGGTTGGGAAACCTGCATTTCTGCCGAAGTTAATCCGGTTCAGCTAGCCCGGTTGAGTTAGCCCGGCTAAGAGCGGAACTGTTCTACCGCTTCGGTGTAGCGAATGGGCAGGACGAACTCCAGGTTCTCATGGGGACGGGCAATGATGTGGGTGGATAGCACCTCGCCACCGTTTACGCGCTTGACGCACTCAACCCCAGCCGCCACAGACGCCTGAACCTCTGAGACGTCGCCTCGGACGATCACGGTAACCCGACCGCTACCGATTTTCTCGTAGCCGACCAGGGTGACCCGGGCTGCTTTGACCATGGCATCAGCCGCTTCCACCACAGCCGGAAACCCTTTTGTTTCAATCATCCCGACAGCAATTGGCATTGTCGTAATCTCCTCCGTAATCTCCTCGGTTGAACAGGCGGGCGGCGATCTGGGGTCAGCGCCACATCTAGGGAAAGCAGCATAAGCCGCAGGCCGGAGACAAAACACCCTCGGCCCAGGGAATCACGCAGCTTCAGTCCAGTTGCCCCGCGTCTTTTGCTTAGTTCGGACAGCGTTCCGTTCGGACAGCAAAATGATGTGGATGACAAAGGTCATAGAGCGCTAAAGTCAGGCATGTCAAATGCGGCTAGGCGACTCTGAAATTGACCGATGCCATTTCGACATTAGCCTTAACAATAGAAGCCAACCGAACGTTTGACAATATAAGTCTCAATGATTGTTGCTAATGTTAAGCATTATTGATGCTGATATAAAATAATTATTAAAAATATATTTTCTGACATGCGGTAGCGATCGCAGCAGCAAATTACCTCACGAGTCAGTCCCGCCGTCAACCAGCTCGATTCATGCGGGGGCAATGTTCTCCCAACGCCTGCTCAATGGAGTCCATTGAGAGGGGGAATACTCCTCCCCATTGCCCAGGGGGCTTGACGCCAGAGCCGGGGACACAATCGGTTAGAATTGTTCCCAAGACAACAGTTCTTAGGCAAAACTTAAGGATTTCTTTTACGGGTCTAGGGGAGTCTGGCTCGGCAGATTCGGGGGCTTCCGTCCGGCCAAAACGTGGCCTGGGGAATGCTTCTAGCCTGTCTACAGATTGTGTCAGCCGCCTCAGACACCGGTCGTGGGTGCCTGGCCGAGCTTGATCAGGTTGACTGCTACCTCAGCGGGCCGAGATTGCCGTTGCCCGAACCGGAGCAGCTAGAGCCCCGAACTGGGCCATGATTTTTTGCAGGATTCGCAAGGATAGCCGTTGATGACGCAGTTCTTCATCGAGACGAGCTGGCTGGTGCCGCTGTACGGACTTATAGGTGCGATCGCATCCCTGCCCTGGGCAGTCGGATTAGTGCGCCGCACCGGGCCGAGACCAGCGGTTTATATCAATATGCTGCTAACGGTTGTGGCCCTGGTTCACGGCCTGCTTATCCTCCAGGGCATTTGGGGCAACGGCAACCAAATTTTGGTGCTGCACTGGCTGCAAGTGGCCGATCTTGACCTGCAACTCTCCCTGGATATTTCCATCCTCAACCTAGGGGCGCTGGAACTGGTGACCGGCCTGAGTTTGCTGGCCCAGTTCTACGCCCTCGGCTACATGGAAAAAGACTGGGCTTTGGCTCGGTTCTTTGCCCTGATGGGCTTTTTTGAGGCAGCCATGAGCGGGGTGGTGCTGAGTGAATCCCTGTTTCTGTCCTACTCCCTGCTGGAGATGCTCACCCTGTCCACCTATCTGCTGGTGGGCTTTTGGTACGCCCAGCCCCTGGTGGTCACCGCCGCCCGCGATGCCTTTCTGACGAAACGGGTGGGGGATGTGCTGCTGCTGATGGGGGTGGTCTCCCTAGCGGCCCTGGCAGGCAGCCTAGACTTTGACAGTTTAGATAGCTGGGTCAAAACCGCCGACCTGCGCCCAGCCTTCGCCAACTTTTTGGGCCTGTGCCTAGTGGCTGGCCCCCTGGGGAAATGCGCCCAATTCCCCCTGCACCTGTGGCTGGATGAAGCCATGGAAGGGCCAAGCCCCGCCTCAATTTTGCGGAACTCTGTGGTGGTCACCTGCGGCGCGTATGTGCTGATTAAGCTGCAGCCGGTGATTGTGATTTCTCCGATTGCCCTAGACGTGCTGATTGCGATTGGGGCGGTGACGGCAGTGGGGGCTTCCTTGGTGGCCTTGGCCCAAGTGGACATCAAGCGCACGTTCTCCTATTCCACCAGTGCTTACCTGGGCCTGGTGTTTATCGCCGTTGGCACCGAGTGGCCGGGGGTGGCGCTGATGCTTCTGTTTACCCATGCGATCGCAAAAGCGCTGCTGTTTATGAGCGTCGGGGGCGTCATTCTCACCGCTAACGACCAGGACATCACCAACCTAGGCGGGCTCTGGTCTCGGATGCCTGCTACTACCCTGGCCTACCTAGTCGGCGGTGCTGGCTTGGTGGGGCTGCTGCCCTTGGGCGGTTTTTGGGGGCTGCGGCTGGGTCTGGACTTTCTCTGGGATGAACAGCCGATCTTAGTGGCCGTGTTTCTGGTGGTGAACCTGCTGACGGTGGTGAACCTAGTGCGGGTCTACCGTCAGGTGTTTCTGGGCGAGGCCCAGCCCCGCACCCGCCGTGCCCCAGAAGTGGCTTGGCCGATGGCGGTTCCCATGGTGTTTTTGTCGGTGTTCACCCTGCTGCTGCCCCTGCTGATGGATCAGATGCGGTTGATTCCCACTTGGGAATATGTCAATCCCCCGGCAGTGGTGATGCTGGTGGTTTCGGGGATTGCGGGTTTGGCCATCGGCATGGCAATTCCGCTGCAAAAGAGTTTGTCCCGTTCCATTCAGCGGCCCCTGCGGCTGCTGCAAGACCTGCTGGCCTATGACTTCTACACCGATCGGCTCTATCGGGTCACAGTGGTGTCGGCGGTGGACACTATTGCCCAGTTCACCAGTTGGTTTGACCGCTTCGTGGTGGATGGCTTGGTGAACTTGGTGGGACTGGCTTCGCTATTCAGCGGCGAAAGTTTGAAGTACAGCATTTCTGGTCAGTCCCAGGGCTATATCTTCACCATTGTGCTGGGGGTGAGTCTGCTGGGGGTGTTGATGACCTGGTCAATGTGGTGAACGAGGCAGTGGTGAGAAACGCAGTGGTGAAAGACGCATAGTGATAATGCTCAGCGAGTTGATCTTAATTCCAGCAGCCGGTGCGATCGCCTTGATGCTCTGGCCAGGAAAGCTGGGGCCAAAAATGGCCCGAGATATATCTGTGGTGTGCTTAAGCCTCACCCTAGTTTGGACACTGGTGGTGGTGGCCCAGTTTGACCCCCAGGCCGGTGGGCTACAGTTTCAGGAAGCCCTGCCCTGGGTGGACACCATTGGCCTCACCTATCGCCTGGGAGTCGATGGCCTGTCTTTGCCCCTGGTGGTGATCAACGCTCTGCTGACCTTAGTGGCGGTGTACAGCAGTGGCCCTGAGATGCGCCGTCCCCGCCTTTACTTCGTGATGATGTTGGTGCTGAACGGGGCGGTAGCCGGAGCCTTTTTGGCCCAGAATCTGCTGCTGTTCTTCATTTTTTATGAACTAGAGCTGATTCCCCTATATTTGCTGATTGCGATTTGGGGCGGGGCACGGCGAGCCTATGCCGCGACAAAGTTTTTGATTTACACCGCCCTGTCTGGGGTGTTGATTTTGGCGGCGTTCATTGCCCTGGTGTGGTTTGGCGGCAGCACCAGCTTTAACTACGACCCCACCCTGGCGGCGATGTTACCGCCCTTGCAGCAGTTGCTCCTGCTAGGAGCGCTGGTGGTCGGCTTTGGCATTAAGGTGCCCTTGTTTCCGTTCCACACTTGGCTGCCCGATGCCCACGTGGAGGCGTCCACGCCAGTTTCTGTCCTGCTGGCCGGGGTGCTGCTGAAGCTGGGCACTTACGGCCTTGTCCGATTTGGCCTCCAGCTTTTCCCGGATGCTTGGCAGGTGGTTGCGCCCTGGCTGGCAACCTGGGCGGTGGTGAGTGTGCTGTACGGATCCTGCGCTGCGATCGCACAGCAAGACATGAAAAAAATGGTGGCCTACAGCTCCATTGGCCACATGGGCTACGTGCTGCTGGCCGCTGCTGCCGCGACCCCGATCAGCATTTTGGGCGTGGTGTTCCAGATGGTGAGCCACGGCCTGATTTCCGGCCTGTTGTTTTTGCTGGTGGGGGTGGTTTACAAAAAAACCGGCACCCGCGACATTCGCGTCCTGCGGGGCTTACTCAACCCTGAGCGGGGCTTGCCGCTGATTGGTAGCCTGATGGTGCTGGGGGGGATGGCCAGCGCCGGGATTCCGGGCATGGTGGGCTTTATTTCTGAGTTTCTGGTGTTTCGCGGTAGCTTTGTCAGCTTCCCGACCCAGACGCTGGTGTCAATGATTGGCTCAGGACTAACTACGGTTTACTTCTTGCTGCTGGTGAATCGCGTCTTCTTTGGCCGACTGGCTATTACTACGCCCAGCCAACGTCCCGAGCCTGACATCTGCCTGCCTTCGGTGACCTGGAGCGAGCGGCTACCGGCCATTGCCCTAGCCGTGGTGATTGTCGCTCTGGGACTACAGCCCAACTGGATGTCCCGCTGGAGTGAAGAAACCTCCATCGCCCTCCAGTTGCCCCAACCCACTGCGATCGCCCAAACAACTGTTTCGGCAAGTGTTTCGGCAACGGTTCCAGCAACAGCCCAAGCGACGGGCCAAACAACGGCAGCGGCTACAGTGCTTGCCCTGAAAGCTCCGGCACTGGATTGAGCCTCAGTCGGCCTCAGGCTCAAGATGAGATCTAGCGCTCACTAGCCGTCGCCATCCTGGCCTTGGCTTTGGATTGTGTCCTTACTGTCTTCCCACCCATGACCACCACTCAGAGTCCTCAAACCTCCACCCATCCCTTAGAAGACTTTGTCGATCGGCTGCTGCAAGGGGAAGCCCTGCTGCCCGACAACCCAGACAATTTGGTGGAAGTTGTCGGCATTCTCCACAGCTACGGCGTGGTGCTCGATGCCTACGCCATCAACCTGGTGTATATGGCGGAGCATCAGTTTTTGGTGCTGTTTCCCTTTTTCAAATACTTCAACGGCGAGATCACCCCAGCCAAGCTGCTGCGCCACTGGTGGCATGATCGGATCAACTATGAGTACGCCGAATACTGCATGAGAACCATGCTGTGGCACACCGCTGGCGGTGGCCTAGAGGCATACCTCGACACAGATGATTTCCGCCAGCACTGCGAAACCGCCATCCAGGCCAAGGTCAAAAGCAATCCGTTGATCGGGGGACTGCACCGGCTGTTTCCCGACTTTTTGCCAGAACAGGTGCGAATGCTGGCCTATACCAGTGCCCTCGGTCAGTTTTGGCGGGTGATGAGCGACCTGTTTATGGATCTGTCCCGTCGATATGACGAGGGCGAGATCGACTCAATTCCGGCGGTGGTTGAACATATCAAGGCTGGGCTGGTGTCGGCGGCAGCGACACCGATTACCTACAGCGTCAAAATTGGCGCGGAGACCTACGATATTTTGCCAGCCAGCGCTAATCTCACCTTCTTGGTAGACGTGGCTCTGCCCTATGTGGAGTGTATTTTCCTGAGGGGCACGCCGTTTTTGGGAGTGGTGTCCTACAACGCCCAGGCCCAGCAGATTCCAGGCACTCAATCTGGGTTTACCTATGGGGCGCTGTTTGCCGATCCCCTACCCACGGGGGGGGCTGGGATTCCGCCGACCCTGCTGATGCAGGATATGCGTCACTTTGTGCCGGACTATCTCCATCGCTTCTACCAGAAAGCGCCCCGAGGGGAAGACGACATTCGGGTGCAGATCTGCCAGAGCTTCCAAAAGTCGATGTACTGCGTCACTACAGCCACAATCCTGGGCCTGATGCCCCACGCAGCCGATACTTCCGATTCAGCCGAACAGGCGGCCAACCGGGAACACCTGATTGCCTGGCTCGATCGACTGATGGGGTCGCGGCTACCGGTGGTGCAGTTGCCCTCTCAGCCTATTACCTAGAACGCTCTCTGGAACGCCTTACAGTGCCGAGGCTTCAAGGCAGGGATCAACGGCTTCGGCTAGGGTATGCAGCAAGTCGGCAGTGGTATCAAAGTTGATGCAGGCATCGGTGATGCTCTGACCATAGACGAGCTGGCTGCGATCGCTAGAGATCGGCTGGTTGCCTGCGACCAGATGACTTTCAATCATTACGCCCATCAGGTGGCGAGAACCGGTGGTGATTTGGCTGGCGAGATCTTGCAGTACGGACACTTGTCGGGTGTGGTCTTTGTTGGCGTTGGCGTGGCTGCAATCCACCATCAGCCGGGGGTTGAGCTGCTGCTTGCTGAGGGCGGCGGCAGCCTGGGCGACGTGGGTGGTGTCGTAGTTTGCGCCATTTTTGCCCCCTCGCAGCACTAGGTGGCAGTCGGGGTTGCCGGTGGTGGCGACAATGCTGCCGAGGCCGTGGTGGTTAACCCCCAGAAAATGGTGGGGCTGACTGGCGGCCAACATGGCGTTGGTGGCGGCTTGCAGGGTGCCGTCGGTGCTGTTTTTGAAGCCGATGGGCATGGAGAGCCCTGACGCCATTTCCCGGTGGGTTTGGCTCTCGGTGGTGCGGGCACCGATGGCAGTCCAGCTAATCACGTCGGAAATGTACTGGGGGGTGATGGGATCCAGCAGTTCTGTCGCGGCGGTCAATCCCATCTCGGCCAAATCAATCAGCAGCTTGCGGGCCAGGCGCAGACCAGTGTTGATGTAGTAGCTACCGTCGAGGTGAGGGTCGTTGATTAGCCCTTTCCAGCCGATGCTGGTGCGGGGTTTTTCAAAGTAGACCCGCATGACGATTTCGAGCTGGCCCGCTAGGGCTTCCCGTAGGGCAACCAGCCGCTGGCCGTATTCATAGGCGGCGTCAACGTCGTGGATCGAGCAAGGCCCAACTACCACCAGCAGGCGGCGGTCTTCGTTGTAAAGGATGTTGCGGATGCGATCGCGGGTTGCGGCCACCAGGGCGGCGGCGGATTCCGTCAGGGGCAGCTCGTGGTGCAGCAGGGCAGGGCTGACCAGGGGCCGGGTTTCAACGACGTGGAGATCTTGGGTCTTGTACATAGATTCAGGAGTTTGGAGCAACGGGGAAATGGCTTGAAGGGTGGTGGGATGGTGAGGAAGAAATGGTGGGATGGTGGGGGAGCAGGTTAGGTGCCTTATAGATCCATGCTGTTATAGATCCATGCGACCTAGACCGACTGCTGCTAAGAGGGGTTGAAACTCAGGCCAGCTAATCCCTTGAGCAAGGTACTGGGGCTGCTCAGGAAGGTAGGGAGCTTGAAGGCGATCGATCGTCTCAATCACAGCATCTTTCGGCAACACCGGCACATCCGGATCTGGACTGGTTGGGCGCATCAGGGAGCTAGAGAATCCCCGAAAAATCATGACTTCATCGGGCTCAGTCCCAATTTTGGCCGTCACAATTAGCACCTCTTGGGGGCATTGCAGAGTGTATTGCTCTAACTGCTCACCAGGCGTCATAAACCCTATTGATTGATAGCAGAACGACCTTGGCGACCCAGACGCACCATCACGAAGTAGCCCAGCACGGCCACGTAAACCACGAGGCCAATGATTCCTAGTACGCCCAAAAAGCCTCGGGTATAGCCGCTGTGGAAATACTCCCGGAAAAGCAAGGGCGCAGCCAACCAGACTTGGCATTGGTCAGAGGCGAGGGTGCTGCCCGAAAATGCGCAGGGCAGAAACAGGAGTTGGGCCACCGACCCCAGCAGGGAATAAATCGTCACTGACCAGCGCCAGGCGCTAAAGCTCAGCTTCAGGGGCGTTGAGCGCAAGTCTTGAATCTCTTCGTTGAGGTCAACCCAAAACCACAGGCTGACCGGAATTAGCAGGCGAGCCATTAGGGCAGCCACAAAGCTCACCCCAAAACCACCAATCATCAAATAGACGGTGATGGCCAGCAGGCTAGAGACTTTCCAATAGATCACGAGCAGCCGCTGGATGGCTTCGGAGCGGCGGACAAAGGCCCACAGCAGTAACGCTAAGGGCAGCAGCACTGTAAACAGCACCGCTAACCGGTAGTCCATCCACACCAACGGGCGCAGTACTGACAGGTCAATCATGAACGTTGAAGCGTGAGGTCAGTTCAATTCTTATGCTTAGCCTATCACTCTGGCTCCCCTGGACTGGCTCAGCAGATTGACTGATTTTACGGGCAGCCGTTAACGCCCAACAAAAAAGCTGAGCCATCTAAGACTCAGCTTTTTGAGGATGCCGCTGCCAGGGGGCGACAGGGCAGTCCAGGAAATGCCTAGTTGTCGTAAACGCGGCACTCGTCGGCGTCGGGGTTGGCGTCGCAGTATTGCTCTAATGAGGTCTTAGCAGGCTGCTTTGAGCGCTGGTGAGAGGCTTCTGCCTGAAGCTCTTCGACAGCATCCCAAGCTGCAGCGCATTCTTTGGAATCTTTGCCGCTGGTGTCGCAGGCAGCGCGGGCTTGCTCTAGCTCCTGGCTGATCTGATCTTTGATGTCGCTTTTAATGTCGCTCATAGAACTCTTCGCTCTTAACTTGCTTCAGACTAACTGTGCTTTAGACAGGGGGCGCTGTGGAAAACTCCAGCTAGAATCCCCGACTTATGTTTCCAACAGTGTAGCGCAGGGGGTTTTCTCGCCACAGTATCAGCGGTTCCAAAATGGGGTTGGGCTGCGATCGCACTCTATCCAAGGACAGAGCCAGCTCCAGAGACTGATCACCCTTGGCAGCACAAACTCGGCGCTCAGGTGAGGGGATCTCCCCCTGTTTTGCTGATTTAGGGTCGGCAAACCCCTTGTCAGGAGTCACTTTCTCTATCTTTAGGTAGCTTTTGGTCTGAGTGCCCTGAGGGTCACCGAGGAACTGTCAAAACCAGACAATTTGGGCTGAATTTTCCGCTAGGGTTGAAATACGGTGCGGATACCAAAGAAAATCTGGAGTTTCAGATCTACCTCTAAGATTGGGTAACTAGAGGTTTGTCGCTCCTAAAACGTCCGGCTGAAACGGCCCCAGGATCCGCCTCTTTTAACTGTCTCGATATAACTGTCTCGATAACCGTCCCGCTCCCTGTCTCGCTCCCTGTCCCCCACCCTAGATGCAGTCCCAAACCTATGCAGTGGACTAACGCAATTTCAACTGAACCCTCCCTAGAAGCAGCGGTGGCGGAAGTCGTCGATCAGGCCCAAGCGGGCCTAACGGGGACAGCCGACTTGGCTTTGGTGTTTATCTCCGCCGCCTTTGCCAGCGAGGCATCGCGGCTGCTGCCGCTGCTGCGCCAGCGGTTGGGATCAGACGTGGCGATCATGGGCGGCACGGGTAGCGGCATTATTGGCGTCGAGGCAGACGGCGCAGCCCTTGAGATCGAAGACGAACCGGCCCTGAGCCTCACCCTGGCCCAATTGCCTGGCGTCTCTTGGCGCTGCTTTCACCTCAGCACCGAAGGCTTGCCCGACCTAGATAGCCCGCCGGACGACTGGGTGTCTCTAATCGGGGTGCCGCCCCAGGAGAACCCCCAGTTTGTGCTGTTAGCCGAACCGGTGGCCACAGGGATTAATGATTTACTCCAGGGCCTAGACTATGCCTACCCTGGCAGCCCCAAGATTGGTGGCCTCGCCAGTGCTGGGCCGGGGATGGGCCGGGTCAGCTTGTTTTGCCAGGATGAGCGCCATACCCACGGAGTGGTGGGGGTAGCCCTGTGGGGGGATATTGCCCTCGATGCGATTGTGGCCCAAGGCTGCCGCCCGATTGGTCAGCCCTATCGCGTGGCGGTGGGCGATCGCAACATTGTGGTCAAACTGGAAGACCCCAGCGGCGATGCCGTGACCGGGACGCCCCTAGAGATTTTGCAGGAGATTTTTGAAACCCTGAGCGAGGCCGATCGCCAGTTGGCCCAGAGCGCCCTGTTCATCGGTGTGGCCCAGAGCAGCTTTAAGCAAAATTTGGGCCAAGGGGATTTCCTAATCCGCAACTTGCTGGGGGTTGATCCCAAGGCCGGGGCGATTGCCATTGGGGATCGGATTCGACCGGGGCAGCGAATCCAGTTTCATCTGCGGGATGCCCAAGCGGCGGCGGAAGAATTAGAGCTGCTGCTGCGCCGCTACCAAATGGAACAGCAGATGGGGGATGGGGTCGGCAGCAACAGCCCGGTGGGGGCGCTGATGTTTACCTGTATTGGCCGGGGCTATGAGCTATACCGGCAGCGTCACTTTGATGCCCGGCTGTTTCAAAAGTATTTGCCGCTGGCGGTCGGCGGGGCGTTCTGCAATGGGGAAATTGGCCCGATTGGCGACACCACCTTTCTCCACGGCTACACCTCGGTGTTTGGGATTTTGCGATCGCAATCCACGCCCTCCGAGACGCCTGAGGCCGTGGTGGAAGCCTCGCCTGTCATCCTCATCGCCAGATAATCCCCGGGCAAAAGAAACTTATAGGCTTTTTTAAAGATTTGCGGCTCATTATCCATAACCCATTTGAGCCTGGAGCCGGTAAAATTGCCCGGAAGATTAAGCGTGCTTTTAAAGCATTTCGTCCGCCCGATTTTTTTTTCAGCAGCCCGTCCGGAGGCCACCGCCCTGCTGTCGCACCAGATTATCGCGGGCCGTAAAACTTTTTTTTGCCTGTTTATGAGCACGAGCCCGTGCATCTGGTAGCCAATTCCGACCGCTTTAACGTCCGACGGGTCAAAATTAAACCCTTTTTTTATCTTCAGCATGCAATTCTTTAAATGGAGCCACCATAGCTCAGGATCCTGCTCGGCCCATCCCGGGCCGGGCGAAGAAATCTCCATCTCCCTGTCGGGGCTGGCCGCGCTAATGAGCGGCCTGCCCGTATCCCCGTTCAGAAGGCACGCTTTAACTGAAGAGCTTCCAAGGTCAACCCCGAGCAGCAGCGGCATTATGCTCCACCCCTTAAAGATAGCCCTGCCCCG
>PXDR01000587.1 GCA_003566335.1 Cyanobacteria bacterium T3Sed10_344R1 | reverse complement strand
TCAGCACCGGACAGATCGGCCTGAGAAAGGTCAGCATAGCTAAGATTGCTGCCGTAAAAATTGGCCGATCGCAAATCTGCGTAGCGTAGATCTGCTAGGCGTAGGTCTGCCTGAGAAAAATCAGCGCCAACCGCCACTGCACCATAGAGTTGAGCTCTGATCAAAACACTCCGGTGCAGCCGAGCTTTAGACAAATTGGCCTGGGGCAGTTTGCCGCGCCAGAGGTTGGCCTGGGTCAAATCAGCCCCGTTCAAGTTAGCAAAACTCAGGTTGGCCCAAGCAAGGTCAGCCTGGCGTAGTTCAACGCCAGACAAGCTGACCCCGGCCAACCAAGCTTCGCGCAAGTCAGAAGCGCCAAACTGGCGGTGCCCGTCAGCATATTGATTTAGTAGTGCAGTTGGCTCCATCACGCTTCTCGATTTGCGACTGTGATTAAGCACTCGCTAGAGGCTGGCGAATAGCTCAACCAGACCGTGCCCTGTCAGCCCTTCCAACAACAGCATGGACAGAAAGCCCAGCATGGCAAGGCGGCCATTCAGCTTTTCGGCATAGGGGGTGAACCCAGCCCGAGAGCCTTCAGCATCTACGTACATCGTGGGCTCTACGGCAAAGTTGTCCATTTTGCCCTGTTCGTCAACGATTGTGCCAGTTTGCATGGTGATGTCTCCGGTTGATGTGAATCGCTACTTTGAAAACTTTTTGGTTAACTTTTGTTAACTATTAACTAATGTAACGAAAAAAGTTGAGCTCTGCAACCCGGTGCTAGGCACGGCTGATTGATCTAGGGCGATTGCTCCCTGGTCATAAAGGCTGATCTCGCCAGGCGGTGGGGCTTGGCGGCACTGATCGGCAAGCTGTTCTAGGATCTGAATACGCTTTAGATAAGACCTCGCTATGATCAGTTCTCCCTTTTCAACCCAGTCCGAGCCCCAGTCCCCTAGCGCCTCAACCCCCGGGGATACGATTCAGCTCACCGGGCTAAAAGCCTATGGTTATATCGGGGCTTTGCCTGAAGAAAAGGTGCTGGGCCAATGGTTTGGGGTTGATCTGACCCTGTGGGTCGATTTGTCCCGAGCGGCTGATAGTGATGACTTGGCGGATACCTGTGACTATCGCCGGATCATTACCGCGATCGAACACTTGGTACAGACCGCCAAGTTTGATTTGATTGAGCGACTGGCCGGTGCGATCGCAGAGATCTCCTTTAACGACGACCCTCGGATTCAGCAGGTGCGGGTCAAGGTGGCCAAGCTCGCTGTGCCTATCGCCAACTTTAACGGGCAAATTGCGGTAGAAATTACCCGCCGCCGCGCCTGAACGCCGCGTTAACGCCGATAATTTGGGAGTTGCCCAGGGCGAAAACCTGATGCGAGTGTTGCAAATTGTGCCGTCAATTTCCCTGGTCTACGGCGGCCCTAGCCAGATGGTGCGGGGACTCTCTGGGGCGTTAGCCCAGGCCGGGGCTGAGGTGACGGTCTTGACCACCGACTCTAACGGCGATGTTGATCAACCGCCCCTAGATGTGCCGTTGGATCGGCCCGTGGCGGTGGACGGCTACCAAATCCGCTACTTTCGCTGCTCCCCTTTTCGCCGCTACAAGTTTTCGGTGCCGCTACTGCGCTGGCTGAATGCCCATGCCCAGGAGTTCGATGTGGCTCACATCCACGCCCTATTTTCTCCTGTTAGCAGTCTGGCTGCGACCGTAGCCCGTAGCCGCCAACTGCCCTATGTGCTGCGCCCTCTGGGCACTCTTGACCCTGCCGACCTGCAAAAAAAGCGACGGCTGAAGCAGCTGTATGCTGCCGTGCTGGAGCGCCCGAACCTAGCTGGGGCTGGGGCAATCCACTTCACCAGTCCCCAAGAAGCGTTGGTCTCAGAGCGATTCGGGGTTAAGACCCAAGACTGGGTGATTCCCTTGGGGGTGACACCGCCCCCTGAGGTTGATGGGGCGGATCAAGCTGCGATCGCACAGCGTTACAGCATCCCGGCAGACGTACCCAAGCTCTTGTTTATGTCCCGGATTGACCCGAAAAAAGGCATAGACATTTTGCTGCCTGCCCTAGAGCAACTTCAGCGCGACGGCCTCAAGTTTCACCTGATTCTCTGCGGCGGCAATCCCCAAGACCCCCGCTATGAGCAGCAAGTTCAGCAGCAGATTAAGACCTCACCCCTGGCAAATTGCACCACCCTAACCGGCTTTGTCACCGGGCCAGCCAAAGCCGCTTTGCTGGCTTTGGCAGATATCTTTGTGCTGCCATCCTATTACGAAAATTTTGGCATTGCCGTGGCGGAGGCAATGGTAGCCGGTAAACCGGTCGTGATTTCGGATCAAGTCTACATCTGGCAAGACATTCAAACAGCCCATGCCGGTTGGGTCTGCCCCCCCCAACTCGCCCCGCTCACCGCCAACTTGCGTCAGGCCATCCAATCCCCCGCTGACTGTCAGCAGCGAGGGGCAAACGCCCGAAACTACGCCCAAACTCACTACAGTTGGGATGGAATCGCCCAGCAAACTCTCAGCGCCTACCGCAGTCTGCTCAGCCTGAATTAACCGAGGGGGATCAAAG
>PXDR01000464.1 GCA_003566335.1 Cyanobacteria bacterium T3Sed10_344R1 | reverse complement strand
TTGCCCTCGCGGATGTCTAGATAAGCTCGGTAAAGATAAGCGGGCACGGCGCTTGGATCAAACAGAATGGCGTTATCTAGATCCGCCCGAGCCAGGTCGAAGCTCTCTGTGTTGTAGTGAGCATGGGCCCGCTGCAGATGGGCCACCGCAGAAATCGGGTCAAGCTCAATGCCTCGGTTCAGGCTGGCGATCGCATTGCCCCATTGTCCCAGTTGATTGAAGACCGCACCGCGAAAAATAAACGCTTCAGCATAGTCAGGGCGGAGGGCGATTGCTAGATCAAACTTCTCTAGGGCTTCGGCATAGCGCCCCCGGTTGTAGTGATCTACCCCCTGGTTATAGGCTTCTACGGGCTGGGGAATCGGTTGGTCAGGGTCAAACTCGGGGGGGGCTTCCGGATCCATTTCAGGATCTAACCGGTCGATAACGGGAACCTCCGGCTCAAAGTTCGGCAGCCCCAGGTCTCCATTCACCTGGGCTAGGGCGCTCAGCGGCCAGCCCCCGAGAGCAGCGGCGAGTCCTAAAACAGTGAGTGTGGTGCGGATGTAGTTCATGACCAGTACCCCATAAGGCAATGCGGGAAGTCGGCAAAATTAGCGGTGTGTGGATGCGGCTATGATAGGCCAGCTTGGGGCAATAGCTCACCCGATTAAGCGGCCACGGGCAGCCGTCAAGATGATTTGCAAGACGTCTTCAAGGTTACCCCTCATCCCCCTAAAGCGATCTCCGTAGCTTGACCGAATGTCTGCTGTTGTTTGAACATCGGTTTTGCTGGCTATCAATTGCCCCCTCACTTTAGGTTCCTAGCTTATGCAGTGGATTGACTGGCTGATTGTCGTAACGTATCTGGTGCTAACCCTGGGCCTGGGGCTATACCTCTCTCGGCGAGCGTCGGGGAGTTTGGTGGAGTTTTTTGTCTCGGGCCGATCTTTACCCTGGTGGCTGGCGGGCACCAGTATGGCCGCGACCACGTTTTCGATTGACACGCCTTTGTATATTGCCGGGGTGGTGGGCAGTCGTGGCATCGCCGGGAACTGGGAATGGTGGAGCTTTGGCGTGGCCCACGTGGTGATGATTTATGTGTTCGCCCGGCTGTGGCGGCGCTCGGAGATTCTGACGGATGCGGAGCTGACGGAGCTGCGCTACGGCGGCAATATGGCGGCGGTACTGCGGGGGGTGAAGGCGTTTTTGTTTGCGGTGCCGATTAACTGCATCGGCATTGGCTACGCCATGTTGGCCATGGTGAAAGTGGTGGATGCCCTGGAACTGTGGCAAAGCCTGGGGGTAGAGCCTGGGGAAAGCCTAAAGCTCTGGAGTGTGGTGGGGGTGAGCATTTTGGTGCTGCTTTACGCCGGACTCTCGGGGCTGTGGGGGGTGGTGGCGACGGACTTCTTCCAGTTCTTTTTGGCGTTGATTGGGGCGGTAATCGTTGCGATCGCAGCCGTCAGCGAAGTCGGCGGCATGGGCAGCTTACTGACCCAAGTGCAGGCGCTCACCGACCAGGATGTGCTGAGCTTTGTGCCGTTTAACGTCAGCACTGGCGGCATTGCCTGGAATGAAGCGGCAGGGATCACCCTTAGCACGTTTTCGGCCTATGTGTTTTTGCAGTGGTGGGCGTTTCGTCGCAGCGATGGCGGCGGCGAGTTCATTCAGCGGCTGGCAGCGGCCAAAGATGAGGCCGAAGCGGAAAAGTCGGCCTGGTTCTTTAATCTGCTGCACTACGGCATCCGCACCTGGCCCTGGATTGTCGTCGCCCTCGTCGCCCTGGTGATTTACCCCGATTTAGAAGATCGGGAGTTGGGCTATCCCCGGCTGATGCTGGACTTTTTACCCCCGGCGGTGCTGGGCTTGGTGGTTGCCTCCTTGGTGGCGGCGTTTATGAGTACGGTGTCAACCCTGATTAACTGGGGGGCGTCTTACCTGACCCACGACCTCTACGGTCGGTTTATTCGACCCCAGGCCGATCAAGCCGAGCTGGTCATGGCGGCCCGAGGAGCCTCGGTGCTGGTGACGGTGATTGGTGCGATCGCAGCCTTTTTCTCCGCCGACGTGGCCACAGTCTTTCGACTGGTGATTGCCATTGGCACCGGGCCGGGGCTGGTGCTGATTCTGCGCTGGTTCTGGTGGCGGATTAACGCCGCCGCAGAGCTGGCAGCGATGGTGGCAGGATTCATTATCGGCCTGATCACTACTCTGGTGCCTGGGCTTAAGGATCAGGGAATTCTGCCCCCCGGCTTCCCCGATTTGGGCATCGAAGACTTTGGCCAGCGACTGCTGACCATTGCCGCCATCACCACGGTGATTTGGGTGGCGGTGATGCTGCTGACCCCGCCGGAAAATGACGCAACCCTTGACCGGTTCTACAGCAAAGTGCGGCCCGGTGGCCCCGGCTGGACTCGCCAGGCGAAGCGCACGGGCCTGCCGCCCGCCCAAGATTTGACGCTACAGCTTCAGCAGGTGGTGGCTGCGATCGCACTGCTATTTGGCGGGATGTTCGCCATTGGTGGCTTCTTGCTGTGGCAGTCCCTCACCGGCTGGTTGTCTTTGACCGTGGCGGTGATTGCCGGGCTGCG
>PXDR01000462.1 GCA_003566335.1 Cyanobacteria bacterium T3Sed10_344R1 | reverse complement strand
TATGTAACCGTGATGTATGACTGCGATGTATGACTGCGATGTATGACTTTGACAACAACGCGGGCTACGATCCGTTCGTAGCGGAGCTGTTTGAGTTCAGTGCGCGGGTGGCAACGACGCCCCGGCAAGCGTTGCGATCGCAACTCACCGCCGCTGCGATCGCAACCAAACCTGCGGCTGAACCCCTTAGCCCTCTGCGTAGTCGAGACATTACCGCCCTCAACGACCTGTTCACCCATGACCGGCTGACAGAAATTGAAGCTGACATCCACCATCATCTCCAGCGACTGATCCCTGAACCCTGCTGGGAGGATCGGATTTTTCTAGAGTTTGCGATTTAGCGCCAGCATTCCCACCCGCTGCACGCCGCTCAAATTTGAATCCCCTTAAATCAAAAAGCCCAGATCCTTAGGGATCTGGGCTTTTTGTAGTCAGTCATAACTGACCAATGGTCAATCCTGCTCCCAGACAGGAGCAGTCCACAACCTAGAACGGGATGTCGTCATAGTCAGGGGCTGGGGCCGGAGCTGCCGCTGGAGCTGGAGCCGGGGCTGACTGCGTGGGGGCAGCTCCAGTCGGCGGTGCAGCGGCGGGAGTCTCTGTCGGCACCGTTGGCGTAAAGTCTCCCATGCCGCCAGCTCCCAGGGGGTAAACCCGCTGAGCCGTCATTTCTGCCTGCTTTTCCCGAAAGCCCTCGGGGCGATCCACCGTTTTAATTGAGATCCGTCCGGTCAGCACTACTTGATCCCCTTGGTGGTAGCGCTCTTGAATCTCCTGGGCCAAGTTGCCCCAGCCCACGACCTTGAGCTGAGAAGGGGGATCCTCAGAGCGCACTCCCGGAAATTGCACCACAAACTCTGCGACTGCCGTTTGGGTATCTGAGGTGTAGCGCAACTGAGGCGGCTGAACAATTTCAGCCATCAAGACGCAGTTATTCATACCCCGACCTCCTCAATTCCTTGTTCCTTATCAATGAAGTCCTGCACATAAGCTCGGTACTCCCGCAGCTTTTCTTCCACCCAGTCTCGATCTTCACTATTCGAGAAGATATGCACCAGGGGTTCGCCAGCGTCCGGCAAGACCAAAACCCAGCTCTCAGTGCTTGGGTCTAATATCTTGACACCGTCCGTTAACTCTAGCTGCTCTGCCGGATGGGATTCAACTAAATGGCGCATCAAAGCTCCCTTGACCGTCCAAGGGCAGCGCACCGTTTGCGATCGGTGACAAATCCGGGGCAAATCTGTCCACAGTTCCCCGAGGGAGCGCTCCTGAATCGTCAGCATCTCAATCAGCTTGGCAATGCAGAACATGGCGTCAAACCCAGGGTGAAGCTGGGGGAAAATAAAGCCCATGTCACCGCTGCCGCCTAGCACCACATTGCCGTTGGTGTGGCAAGCCTCCATCAGGGCCGTCGGATTGGCCTTGGTGCGAATCACCTGACCATCGTGGCGGCGGGCAATCTGCTCAATCGCGCCAGACGCATGCACCGGCACGACCACCGTGCCCCGAGGTCGCGCCGTCAAAATGATGTGGGTCATCAGGGCGGTCAAAATCTCGCCGCGAATCGGCGCACCCACTTCGTCCACCAGTACCAGCTGCTCGCCGTTGGCCGACACCTGTACGCCAAAGTTCGCCTGCAGCGCTCCGACAACTTGCCCTAACTGACCTAACAGCACCTCTCGGTCAGCCGCCGTAGGGGCAGTGGGCTTCAGGCTGGCGTTTAGCACCACCGCATCACAACCAAACTTACCCAGCAGTTGCGGCAGCACCGCCCCAGAGACGGCATAGGCATAGTCAATCACCACCTTAGACTTGCTGTTGCGGATGGCTTCAACGTCGAGGTGATGCTCAAAGGCCGTAGTGTAGATGTCGATCACGCGACTGGGGTAGGCGACGCTGCCAATTTCATGGATTAGGGCTCGCCGCAGATCTTCCTTAAAGTAAGCCCCTTCAATCTTCTTCTCTTTGCCCTTGGGAATATCGATCCCCTTGTTGTCAAAGAATTCGATCAAGATTTGATCGGATCGATCTGGGTGCAACCGCACGTGGATTCCTCCGGCCACATTCAAGGTCGGTAAGACAGCCCGAGTCACCGGAATGGCGGTGGCTTCCAAGTTCTGCACATTCACGCCAACCGACATCAAGCCAGCAATCAGCGAGCGGGACACCATGCGGGAGATGCTGCGCTGATCCCGAGAGACGGTGACGGTGGTGCCAGACTTGAGGGTGGAGCCAAAGGCTGCCCCCAACTTCACGGCAAATTCGGGGGTGATGTCGATGTTGGCTAGGCCCGCCACCCCGCGCTGGCCAAATAGATTGCGCTGAGCCGTGTTGCCCCAGATGAGGTTGATGTTGAGGGTGGCCCCAGACTCAATTTGCTTGCTGGGCCAAACCCGCACGCCTGGGCTGATTTGGGCTTCTTCTCCAACTGTGGAGAGCGCCCCGACCACTGCGCCTTCTAGCACATGGGCACGGCGATCCACTCGGGCTCCGCGAGAGATGGTGCAGGCCCGCAGATGGGCTTCGTCGCCGATGATTGCCCCATTCCAAATCACTGGGCGTTTGAGGTCAGCATCGTTACCGATGGTGACGTTGTCCCCAATCACGGTGCCGGGTTCAATGGTGACCCGCGCCCCAATTCGGCAGTTGTTGCCAATGATGACCGGCGGGGTGAGTTTCGCGGAGGGATCAATAAAGGTGTTTTGCCCGATCCAGATGTCGGGTTCAGTCTGGTTGTAGGCATAGTCCACCACTACTTTGCGGTAGAGCGCGTCGTACTGGGCTTCCCGGTAAGCTTCTAGGTGGCCCACATCACACCAGTAGCTTTCGGAGATGTAGCCGAACATCGGCTCCCCTTTTTCCAGCAGCAGGGGGAACAGATCTTTGGAGAAATCTGATTCTTGATTGTCCGGCAGGTAGTCCAGCACCTCGGGTTCCAAGATGTAGGTGCCGGTGTTGACGGTATCGGAAAAGATTTCGCTGGCGGAGGGCTTTTCTAAAAAGCGGCAAATCCGGTTTTCATCGTCGGTAATCACCACCCCAAACTCAATTGGATTTGGGACACGGGTGAGGACGAGGGTGGCTTTAGAGCCTTTGGCCTTGTGGAAGCGGATGGCAGCCTGTAAATCAAAGTCGGCAACGCTGTCGCCGCTGATCACAATAAAGGTGTCATCGAGCAATTCGGCAATATTTTTGACGCAGCCAGCCGTGCCGAGGGGCTGATCTTCTTCGACGGCGTAGGTCATTTGAACGCCAAAGTCTTTGCCATCCTGAAAGTAGTCCCGCATCACATCCGGCAGATAGTGAAGGGTTGCGATTACTTCGGTGATGCCATGCCGTCGCAGCAAATTGACGATGTGCTCGGCAATGGGGCGATTGAGAATGGGCACCATTGGCTTGGGCAGATCGCAGGTCAGCGGCCTCAAACGAGTTCCTGACCCTCCGGCCATCAGCACTGCACGCATAGATCCTCCTTGTTTGGTCGACTGACGTAGCGATAAGGCTGTGGGGTTAGGAACGACCCGATGGAGGGAAATAGCGAACGCGAGCGACGCTGAGACAAGACTGGCTTGGACTGATCTCGTTGGACTGATCTTGAGTGATCTTGATAGAGACCTTCAGCCGCTCCCATTAACCCTGGATCCTAAAACCCCGGCGCTACTGTCAGTGCTCTGCACCGTCAGTTTAATTAACTTATCGTTCAAACGATAGCCTCTCCAGGCAGAGATTGTCGTGCCGAAACCGACGAAACCCCGGAATCCTGTCCGGATTAAACAACCTCTGAGCTACTCTAGGAAGAAGGTAGAAAATTTTTCTGGTGACGCTCTGCAGCCAGGTTTTTTCGCCTCAGCGCTGGCTAGCGCTGGCAGCCACAGGTCATGATACACATGCGATCGCACGCAATTGAGGCAGATCTATGAACGTCCTAATTGGTTTGATTCTGATCGGGGTTTACGGATACATTGGCTGGCGGTTTTGGCGGGGCTTTAACCGCACCACCTTTAGCCAGGGACGGCTGTATTTAACGGCGCTTTGGCCGATGTTTTTGATTACCAATCGGGCCTATCGCCAGAACTTTACCAAAGCCCTCAAGGGATCGCGGTAAAGATGTTTGCAGATGCCCCAGCCCCGTGGCAGCAGTCCATCGGCGCAGTCACCCAACGCTTCAACCGGGAATACAGCGGCGAAACGCCGACCTTGCCTCCCGAAGTCGAAAGTATGCCCATCTTTCAGGACTGGGTGACTGGACAGTTAACTAGCCGGGTGGCGACACCATTTTGGGAACTGGGTACGCCTAAAAAGCAACAGCGCTGCCTAGACTTGGGTTGTGGCATCAGCTTTTTAATTTATCCCTGGCGGGATTGGCAGGCTACCTTCACCGGCCAGGACATTAGCCCTGTGGCCCAAAAGATCCTCAACTCACGGGGGCCACAGCTTAACTCCAAACTCTTCAAAGGGGTGCAGTTGGCCCCAGCCCATCGGCTAGAGTACCCAGACCATAGCTTTGACTGGGTGATTGCCACGGGCTTTAGCTGCTACTTTCCTCTGGACTATTGGGATCAAGTCCTGAGTGCCGTGAAGCGCGTACTAAAACCGGGGGGCTGCCTGATTTTTGACGTAGCCGATCCTGACCAAGCCTTGACGGAAAACTGGTCAATTCTAGAGCTGTACTTGGGGGTCGAGGTGATGTTAGAGCCCCTATCCGCCTGGCAATCGCTGATTAAAGCCAGTGGGGGCCGGGTGATGGGCCAGCGCCCTGGGGAAGTTTTCCACGGCTTTAGGGTGAAGTATTAGAAACAGGTCAGGAGAAACGTCAGAGGAGGCGAATCAGGCCCAGTCCGCGATCTGAGCTGACTTCGCGAATACGAAGCTAATAGAAAATTCTGGGAACTGAAGTCTGGTTTTGAAGTCCAGTTTTGCAGCCAAACAACGGGCTAAACACCCCGCCCAGCCTCTGAGCCAGCCAAAACAATGCCTAGAGAATGGGTAAGGTTTTGGCTTTTTTTTATAAACTCCTCTATCCCTTAGATAGATCTCTGTTATCCTTACAGCGTTTTAAGATCCCGTTGACTTTGGTTGGCCGTTGTCCCTAACTGTTTTTTTGAAGTTGGGGGCGGGCTGCTGATACCTTCAGGAGCTTGTGCATCTTCTACCTAACCCCATGACCGCTGTTCCCATGTCGCCTAGGCCACCTCAATCTATGCAGCCAGCTGGGGCACCTGTGCCCCCAGAGGCGACGCCCGTGTTTGCCCTTAAGGAACTGGTGGCGCGTCTACAGCGGGAGCAGTACAAAATCCAGGATCTGCTGAGTTCCCTGGGTTTTGCCCTGCGCAGTCTGAATAATCTCAATCAGTTTTTAGAGCTAATTCCCCTGATTGCCAGTCGGGTAACGGATGCCTCGGGGGGAGCTCTGGTGTTGTTTCGGCCCGATGGCCAGGTGCGTCTAGAGCGGCTGCACTGTCAAGGCAGTCAGCACTGTCAAGATATTCGCCGAGCGTTGGAAGCGGCCACCCGGCAGGTAACGACGGCTTTTGCTTCGGCAACTGATGGTCTGGTGACGGTTGCCCGAAATGCAATGACGGCTTTAGACCGTCAGGTAGAGCGCTATCTCAGCCGGGATATGCGGGTGTTTGGTACGCCAATCATCGTCAAAAATGTGGAGCGGGGACGGCTCTACGTCTTTAGCCACGACCAGAACTATGCCTGGACAGAAACCCGGCAGAAGCTGGTGCGGCTGGTGGCGGATCAAACGGCGGTGGCGATCGAAAACGATGAGCTGACCTTGGCGTTGCGCAAAAAGGAACGCCTAGATCGGGAGATGGAAATTGGGGCGGAAATTCAGGTTCAGCTGCTGCCCCGCCAATGTCCGACGATTGATGGTCTCAGTTTGGCGGCCCGCTGTCGGACGGCGAGTCGAGTGGGCGGGGACTACTATGACTTTATTCCCACCACGTTTGAGCAGTTGCGATCGCCCCAGACCGCAGAATCTCGCAGTGCCCCCTGGAGCTTTGCGGTGGGGGACGTGATGGGTAAGGGGGTGCCTGCCGGGCTGATTATGACGATGATGCGGGGGATGCTGCGGGCGGAAGTGCTAAACGGTCACTCGCCAGCCCGGATTTTGCAGCATTTGAACCACGTGATGCACACGGATTTGGAGAACTCCAACCGGTTTGTCACCCTGTTTTATTCGGAGTACAACCCCAAGACGCGAATTTTGTCCTACGGCAATGCGGCCCATAATCCGCCGCTGCTGTGGCAGGCCCGCAGCAATACGGTGGTGCGCCTAGAAACGGTGGGGATGCTGCTGGGGCTGGATATGGAAACCCGCTATTACGAAGACCAAGTGCAGCTCCAGCCGGGGGATACGGTGATTTACTACACGGATGGCTTTACCGATGCGGCAAATCCCTTGGGCACTCGGTTTGATGAGGAGAATTTGAGTCAGGCATTCCAGTGGGCCTGCCGCAATTTTGAGCAGGCCCAGGATATTTTGGATTATCTGTTTGAGCTGCTGCTGCGGTTTATCGGCGGCGATCGCAAAAATGAAGACGACATGACCCTAGTGGTGATGCGGGTGCAGCGGGACGGCACTTTGGCTTAGACCGCTTGAGTTTGGCCCTGCTGGAGATCGAGCGACTATCCCTGAACCTGGCTAGGGGACGGGGGCGGTGCGGTAGCAAGCAGAGTATAGTTTTGAAGACCGCGAATGGTTGATGTCATCGTTTTTTCAAGGAGCGGAGTATGCAGCCTTTAACTCATCTTCAGAATTCAGCCTCGGTTTTGAGTCCCTCATTGTCTGGGGGCACTCCGTTATCTGTGGAGACTTCAACGACTGCAGCGGTGGACTGGTCTTTAGTGTTGCGGATGGTTGAGCTATCCACGCCGGACTTGAGCCCGGACGTTAGCTTGGGGGCTGCGTCCCAGGTGGGTCAGCCCGTGGTCGCTCAGCAGTTTGATCAAGATATTCTGGGGGATTTGGTGAATGCCTGGAATAATTTTGTCCAGAGTGGGCAAATCTGGGCCTTGATTATCGGCATCATTATTGGCTATCTGGTTCGCGGCTTGACGACCTACCGGTAGTTCTCCATATTTGCCGCAGCCCTGTTGAAGCATCACCGTTAAGTCAGAGGAAGAGAGCTGTTGACTAAGCCCCAAACCTGGAGCCAGCGTTTTGAGACTGCGCTACACCCTGCGATCGCACAATTCAACGCCAGCATTAGTTTTGATATTGAGCTAATTGAGTACGACATCACGGGCTCCCAAGCCCACGCCAAGATGTTGGCCAAAACCGGAATTATCTCCGTTGAAGAAGGAGAAACGCTGGTCAGCGGCCTGGAGACGGTGCGGCAGGAGTATCGCCGGGGCGAGCTGAATCCTGGGGTTGAGGCGGAGGACGTGCATTTCGCGGTGGAGCGGCGACTGACTGAGCTGATTGGCGATGTGGGCAAAAAGATCCACACGGCCCGCTCTCGCAATGACCAAGTGGGCACGGATACACGGCTGTATGTGCGATCGCAAATCACCGCCATCCGCGACCAGATTCGCCAGTTTCAGCAGGTGCTGCTCACCCTGGCCCAAGACCATGTGGAAACCTTGATCCCTGGCTATACCCACCTGCAACGGGCTCAGCCGGTGAGCTTGGCCCACCACCTGCTGGCCTATTTTGAAATGGTGCAGCGGGACTGGGAGCGGTTGGGGGATGTGGCGAAACGGGTGAACATCTCGCCCTTGGGCTGTGGAGCCTTGGCCGGAACGACGTTTCCGATTGATCGCCACTACACGGCTGAGCTGTTGGGCTTTGAGGATGTGTATGCCAATAGCCTGGACGGGGTTAGCGATCGCGATTTTGCGATTGAATTTGCCTGTGCTGCCAGCCTGATGTTGGTGCATTTGTCCCGGCTATCGGAGGAAATTATTCTCTGGGCCTCGGAGGAATTTCGCTTTGTCACCTTGACCGATAGCTGTGCCACCGGCTCTAGCATCATGCCCCAGAAGAAAAATCCGGATGTGCCGGAACTGGTGCGGGGCAAGACGGGCCGGGTGTTTGGTCATCTTCAGGGGTTGCTGGTACTGATGAAGGGACTGCCCCTGGCCTACAACAAGGATTTACAGGAAGATAAAGAGGCGCTGTTCGACACGGTGAAAACCGTCCAGGGCTGCCTGGAAGCCATGACGATTCTGTTGTCAGAAGGGCTGGTGTTCCAGCCGCCCCGACTAGCGGCGGCGGTGGCGTCTGACTTTTCCAATGCGACGGATGTGGCGGATTATCTGGCCACCAAGGGGGTGCCGTTCCGGGAGGCGTATAACCTGGTGGGCAAGGTGGTGAAGACCTCGCTGGCGGCGAATAAGCTGCTGAAGGATTTAACCCTGGATGAGTGGCAGGGGATCCATCCCGCCTTTGAGGCTGATATTTATGATGCGATCGCACCCCGTCAGGTGGTCGCGGCCCGCAACAGCTACGGCGGTACTGGGTTTGAGCAGGTCAGGGTTGCGATCGCAGCGGCCCAACAGCGCCTTAGCAAACCATAAAGCCCGAGGTTCGGGGTAAGCGTGGCTCAGGTCGCCTGCTTCACCGGAGCTTCAATCGGGTTGTCCGCATAAATCCCTAGAAAACACGGCTCAAGCTAAAACGGTTTGAGCCGCTTTTTATTAGGAGCATTAAGGGATCAAGTCCCTGTCCTGTCAGGCGTTGAGCAAATTGGGGATAGAGGTCTTTGAGCTCAGCTTCAAAATTTAGCGCCAAAAAAAATCCAAGTTGCGCCGGAAATTTGCATAACTGGCCCAATTCGGGTGGTAGATACCCACAGGTTAGAACCTCACGGAGAAGCTGCCATGTCTACCCCGCTCTTACTGCTAATCAACCTTGATGCCTTAGTTTGGGTGGCTCGAATTCATCAAGCCATCGCCCCCCAGCCCAAAATTAGCGACCCTGACCAATGGTTCGACCAAGGTTGGGATGACGTGGATGGCGGACATAGTGAAATAGCCCTCGGCATTTTCTATCAGCTCCTCTGCTGGGCTCAGCATCGGCAAGACTGGCGACGGGTGACGATTGCCTGCAACAGCATCGGCTTTGTTGTGGATCACATGGCGATCAGTTGCGCCTTGCCCCCCGCAGCGCCGACAACGGTCAGCATCGAACCGTTGCCGAGCTTGCCAACCGCCAGCAGCCAGCCCGATGACGTTTATTTTTCCCTCCGCTGCCAGGGCCAGCGCTTGAGCACCCTGGGGTCAATTCACCGCCGGGCGGGTAAGGTCGCCCTAGCCATTGAACATTATGAACAAGCCTTGCCCTGCTTTCGGACGGCCCAGGATGCCATCGGCGTGGGGCTGACCCTGAATAACCTTGGCGTGACCTACGCCCAGCTGGGGGAGTGCGATCGCACCCAAGCCCTGTGCCGAGCCGCTGTCGCCATTCTCCAAAACACTGGCGATCTCCGAGCCTACGCCGATGCCCTGCACAACCTTGGGGTAATTAGCTATCGCCAAAACCAGTTTGAAGCTGCGATCGCAGCCCTGAGTAAAGCCAGCACCCTACGAGAACGGATCGGCGATGCCCCCGGTGAAGTCGCCTCCCTCAGCTATCTCGGCACCGTCTACCGCCAACAAGGCCAATACCTTCAGGCCCTCGCCTGCTACGAAGCCGCCTCTGAGCTGTGTGACCAACACGGCCACCTGCTGCCCGCCCTAGAAGCCAAAGCGATTCTGCGGGGGCACCTCGCCACCCTGGCCCAGCAAACCGATCAGCCCGAAGCGGCGATCAACTATGCCCAAGACGCCCTGTTCTTATTTGAGGCGCTGGGTAACCCCAAAAATACAGGCCGCATCCTCAGCCAACTCGGCCAAATCCACGAGTCTCTAGGCCAAGTCTCTACTGCTCTCAAGTACTACCAACAAGCCCTGAAGACCCTAGGGCAAGCCGATGCCGCCCGCCACACCTCAACCCATTGGCAGCACCCCATTGCCCAGCCCCAGCTCGGTAGTTCCGACTTTTATCCCCAGCCCTAACGGTGTTGACGCTGCTGCTGTCGGGCCTGCTGGCGAGCCCGCTTTTCGGGCGTCAGTTGGTGAATGCAGTGAGGACAACTGATGTCAGGTTCATAAGCTGCCGTAGCCTGATCTGCCGGGCTAATCGGGTGGCCACAAGCTAAACAGAGGTCATGATCACCGGGCTGTAACCCGTGGGTCACCGCTACCCGTTGATCGAAAACAAAGCAGTCGCCGCGCCAACGGCTGTGTTCGGGGGGAATGGTCTCTAAGTATTTCAGAATGCCGCCCTGGAGTTGATAGACTTGCTCAAACCCCTGGTGGCGCAAGTAGGCAGAAGCTTTTTCACATCGAATCCCCCCAGTGCAGAACATAGCCACTTTCTTGTGGCGCTGGGGATCAAGGTTTTGGGCCACGTAGTCGGGAAACTCGCGAAAGGATCGGGTTTGAGGATTCTTCGCGTTTTCAAAGCTGCCAATCGCCACTTCGTAGTCGTTGCGGGTGTCAATCACCACGACGTCAGGATCTGCCAGCAGGCGATTCCATTCGACGGGATCAACCTGGATGCCCCCGGCTTGGTTGGGATCGGCAACGGACTGTCCTAGGGTAATAATCTCCCGTTTTAGCTTCACCTTCATCCGCCGAAAGGGTGGGGTGTCGCAGGGAGCGGTCTTGGCATCTAAGTCAGTGCCTAGCCGTTGACACAGGTCTACCAACAGGCGATCCAGGCTGTCAGCCGTCCCGGCCACTGTGCCGTTGATGCCTTCAGGGGCAAGTAAAATCGTGCCTTTGATCTCCTGGGCTTGGCAAAACTGCAGTAAGGGCTGACGCAGCTCGCGGCAGTGGGGCAGCGGCAGGAAGCGGTAGAAGCTGGCCACCCTCAGCACCGTTGTAGGGGCGATGGGTGAGGGATTCGATGGGGGCGCGGTCATGGGGAAAACGGCGATGGATCAACCAGAAATGAGTAGGCCAGTAGAACACTAAGCGGCAGATGGCTACAGACGATAGCGACGGTAAACCGTGGCTGCCGCGCGGTGCAGCAAAGAATGGCGATACACTAGGGCCGCCATATCTTCAGCATAGCCGCCGCCGATCACGCAGGCGACGGGGATGTTCGCGTTCAGGCAGGTGCTAAGGACGTACTGATCCCGGCGATAAATGCCGTCGTTGGTCAGGGCCAGTTTGCCCAGGCGATCGCACCCATGCACATCCACCCCCGCGTCATAGAGCACCAGATCAGGCTGCATCTGGGCCAACAGGTCGGGTAGATGGGCCTGTAGTTTGTCGAGGTAATCATCGTCTCCGAGCCCTTCTGGCAGGGGAATATCCAGGTCACTGCGTTGTTTCGTGCCGGGGAAGTTGATGCCGCAGTGCATTGAAAAGGTAAACACTTGGGGATCTTTCTGAAAAATCCAGGCAGTGCCGTCCCCCTGGTGAACGTCCAGATCAACAATCAGGATTTGCTGAACTAAGTGTTGCTGGAGTAGTACCCGAGATGCGATCGCCAAATCGTTAAAAATACAGAACCCCGCCCCATAGCTGGGGAAGGCGTGATGAGTGCCCCCAGCCGTATTGCAGGCTAGACCTCTCTTCAGGGCCAGCTTTGCCG
>PXDR01000507.1 GCA_003566335.1 Cyanobacteria bacterium T3Sed10_344R1 | reverse complement strand
TTGTCGGGGCATTACCCGCAATATCATTGCCCTATCAAAAGCTAAATCAAACGCTTAGCAGAAGATCTCGCGGTTTACCTTGAGCAGGTTCTCCGTCAAAGTTAAGGCTGGGATGAAGATGGCAGCTTTAACTTTGGGTTTAGGTTAAAGGTTGCGATCGCAATCTTTAATTTAGAATCTAACGATCTGTCTCCTCGGGTAGATGTTTGGCCTGGACGTTTGATGTTTCAGGTTGACCAGCCAGAGTGATGAACTTGGCACATCAGCAGCTTCAACAGCAGCCTCGACTGTGATTGCTGAAAGTTGAGCCTAGGGATGGGTGCGATCGCACCTCCCTGGTGATTAAGCTAGGGCGGATTAAATTAAAGCCTGCCCTGCACTCTTGATCGGCCCATGCTCCCCCATTACTCTGCCAAGCCCGTATTAACTGCCCGAGCCCGTCTTGGGGAAGGCCCAGTCTGGGATCCCCAGCGGCAGTGCTTGTACTGGCTAGATATCTATAACCACCGGGTTCATCGCTTTGATCCCGAAACTGGGGCAGATCGTCATTGGCCCGTGGGAGACGTCGTCGGCTGCCTGGGCCTGACTGAAGAACATCGGCTGATTCTGGCTCAGTGCGATCGCATCGCCTTTTTGAACCTAGACGACGGTACCCTCAGCCCAATTCTCACCCTAGAAGCCGACCAGCCCGACAACCGCTTCAACGACGGTAAATGCGATCCCCAGGGCCGGTTTTGGTTTGGCTCCATGAGCGACCACGACGGGCAAGCAAGCCTCTACCGCTATGATCCCGACGGTTCTGTTCACATCATGGAAACCGGGCTGACCATTTCCAACGGCCTAGGCTGGAGTCCAGACGGCGAAACCTTTTATCTCACCGACACCCCCAAGCAGACCATCTACGCCTACGACTTCGCCCCGACCAGCGGAGCCATCAGCAACCGCCGTCCCCACATCACCCTGACCCACGAGTCCTTCTATCCCGATGGCCTCACCGTCGATCAAGAGGGCTGCCTCTGGGTTGCCATGTGGGATGGCGGCTGCGTCATTCGCTTTGATCCCCAGGGTCAGGCCATCGCCCGAGTTGACCTACCAGTGCCTCGCCCCACATGCTGCGTCTTTGGCGGGCCAGACCTCCAGGATCTCTACATCACCACTGCCTCCGTCGCCCTCAGCCAAAAGCAAATTCAGCAATTCGTCACCTCCGGGGATCTGTTTTGCCTCAAAACCGAGGTGGCCGGTCTCCCCTGCGATCGATTTCAGGGTTAACGCTTGCCCATTCCATACGGCCACCCTATTAAGGCAGCGCTAGGACAGCAATGATTTCATCCACGATGGCCTCGGGGGGTTGATCAACGTCTATGACCAGCGCCGTCTCCGGTACTTCTAAACTCGCCAACTGGCTTTTCAGCAACGCTGCTTTCATGTAGTGCCCCTGACGCTGAATCAGCCGATGCCGAATCAGTTCTGGGTCTCCAGTCAGATAGGCGAACTGCACTTGAGGCCCGACTTGGAGCCGGTGGCGATAGTCAGCCTTCAAGGCCGAACAGGCCAGCACAGTCGGCTGGTTCGCTGCAATTTGCTGCTGGATAAATTTGCGTAGGGACTGAAGCCAGGGAGTGCGATCGCATTCCTCCAGCGGCTTACCCTGAGCCATCTTCGCCACATTGTCAGCCGAGTGAAAATCATCCCCATCGGCGAACTGCCAGCCCAACCGGGCCGCTAAACCCCGCCCCACCGTTGTTTTCCCGGCCCCCGAGACCCCCATCACCACCACAACGCTAGTCTGGGGCGTCTGTGCCGTTCTACTCATTCACGAGTCCTCCCCTGTGCCGTCATAATGGATAAGGGACTTTACAGTTCTTAGCACAGCCCTTATCCACCATTTACCATGCCACGAGATCTCCGGGGATTTTTGCAGCTTCTAGAAGAGCGGGGTCGGCTTCGCCGGATTACCGCCCCGGTAGATCCCGACTTAGAGATCGCCGAAATTGCCAACCGCTTACTGCAAAGCGGTGGCCCCGCCCTCCTATTTGAAAACGTCAAGGGATCCCCCCACCCCGTTGCCATTAATACCCTAGGCACAGTGGAGCGGGTCTGCTGGGCGATGAATATGGAGCATCCCGACGAACTAGAAGCCCTCGGCGAAAAGCTGGCCCTGCTCTACCAACTGCGGCCCCCAAAAACCGTGCCCCAAGCCGTCAACCTCGGCAAAGCCCTGTTTGACGTGATTAAAGCCAAACCGATGCGGGACTTGCTGCCTCCCTGCCATCAGGTCGTGCTTAAGGGAGATGAAGTTGACCTGACCAAACTGCCCCTGCTGAAAGTCTATCCAGGGGATGCTGACCGGGTGATCACCTTGGGAATCATGATCACCAAAGATCCCGAAAACGGCACTGTCAACGTCGGCGTGTACCGGCTTCAGCTCCAGAGCAAAAACACCATGACCGTGCAGTGGCTATCGGTGCGGGGAGCCACTCGTCACCTGCGCAAGGCCGCAGAACTGGGCAAAAAGCTGGAGGTGGCCGTCGCCATCGGCGTCGATCCGCTGCTGATTTTGGCGGCGGCAACCCCG